>DASPGW010000093.1 GCA_035620395.1 Desulfuromonadales bacterium
GATGAGATACCGGGGGTGAGTGATCAATGGAGGGGTGAGAGCAGGTTGCTGGCCGCGGCCAAAAGTTTGCTGCCAAACCCGAACCGATCAAGCAGGAGATTCGGAATCTGACAAGGGACTTCGAAGCGCCAGGTAGCCGCAAGACAGAAATCGCAGCGCACTACGGCCTCTGCTGGTCCCGGATAGAAATTTGCTTTCGGCAGGTTGATTCCCCGGTGCCCGGTCGAATCAAGAGTGAAACACGACGCTAGCGCGGGGGCCGGCGGGCCTCGCGGAACCAGGGACGGTACTCCTCCATGCGCGTGCGCTGCTCGGCGGGCGACCGGCGGCGGCAGGTGCCGAAGTCCGGCGTGCCGGGGGCGGCGCCCCAGCGCCGTTCCACGCAGTCGTTGGGGTTGTAGGCGATCTCCAGTCCGGACCGGCGCGCGTAGATCTCGGCCAGGCTCAGCCGCCAGGGGCTGCCGTCGCTGCGGGTATAGGTGATGTGGCGCTCCCGGAGGCGCGCGGCGTGCAGCCGCTCGATCCGCTCGGCGGCGGCCGCCGCGCTTTCGCCCCGCAGCACGTAGAGCTCCGGATGGCGGCGGATGCGCTCGGGCAGGTCGGCCAGTACCTTCAGGGCGATCAGGATGCGCATGTCCCGGGATGGGGTCGCGTAGTCTTCCCAGGGGCCGGTGGTCTCGAAGATGGCCGGGCCGCGCGGCATGGGGACGACCGTTCCCGGGTGGGCGCGCATGTACTCCTCGCCGTTGTCGACCGAGCGCACGCGGGTCTCGATCTGCTCCATCAGCGCCTCCAGGGTGGCCGCGTAGGCCGCATCCGGGTCGAGTCCGTGCGGGTTGATGAGCCGCTCCATGCGCGCATAGAAGTCGCCGGGCGCAAGCCCCGCCTGCTCGGCTGCAAAGGGCGGCAGGCCGGTGCGGTCGCCATGGGCGTCGTTGGGCGGCTGGCGCCAGCCGCCCTTGGCGCCGCTGGCGACCGGGGCCCGGTAGGCCTTGAAGCCGGGGCCGGCGCTTGGGGTCTGGGCAAAGAGGAAGTTCCCCTCCCAATAACGCTTGCGGGCGACCGAGTTGTCGGGCTGGGCGTCCACCGCGAGCAGGAGCCCGCTGCGATTCGCCGTCTGGGGAACCCACTTGGCGATGATCAGGGTGTGGCCGTAGGGGTCGGCGAAGACGGTGCCGGGCCACAGCGCCGAGCGCGAAAGCGGCACCGGATAGAAATCGGTGGCGTCGTCGCGCAGCGCCGTACGTCCGACCCCGGAGGTGACCCGGTCCATGATCCTGTGGCTCGCCTGCCGGAAGGCGCCGGCGGAGGCGGCGGTGCGGGTGAAGGTGCGGTCGATCACCGGCGGGCCGCAGCGCGGCGGGCGGTTGGCGCTCCCTCGGTCGCAGGCGCGATAGGCGACGGGGAGGCCGAGTTTCCAGGCGAAGTAGGCGCGCAGAAAATAGGAGAGGTCGGCGCAATCGGGCTCGGCGGGGACCTGCTGGTCCTCCCCTCTGTTCAGGTAGTCGTAGAGGAAGTTGCGACCCCGGTCGCGCAGGACGGGCTCCAGGGACGGGAAGCTCAGGGACTGCTCGGGCGGGGCGTCGAAGAGGTGCTCGACCCAGGCCGCGTAGAGCGCCTGCGTCGCCAGGTCCCACTCCCCGCTGCCCCGATTGCCGGCGCCGCCGCCGACTTCTACCTCGGTGCAGGCTACCACCCGACCGGCGCGCTTCGCCTCGATGCGGTAGCTGCCGGGGGTCGGTCCGGGCAATTCCCCCCGCAGGCTCCAGGGCGGCCCGCCGCCCCGGACGGCGGGCAGTTCGCTCCGGCGGCCCGCGGGGTCAGTGATCAGCAGCTCCAGCAGCTCGCCGTCGGTCGCCACCGCCATGACCTCCAGCCGCTCGCCCGGCCGTGCTGTGAGGGGCGCCGTCCAGATGCGGGCCGCATCCCCCTGCCTGCATGCGGAACCGGCCCAGGCCCCGTCGGGAACGGTCAAAACGAGCGCCAACAGTTGCACGGCGAGAAGAAGGGGCGAGAGTTTGCGCGCAGACATCGCAGCAGGACCTCCAGGGATTCGGGTCATGTGAGTCTCTCCATGCTGAAATCCAGGATGCGGGAAATGTCCCGTCGAATCACCTTAAGGTTGTATCAAATAAGCTGAGCATTGCCAAAATGATTTTCTTCCCCCGGCCGCAATCCGCGCTGATCGCGGCTCCCGGCTTCAGCCGCTTCCCGCAAAAACTAACAAAACTCCAAAGCCCGCATAACCGATCCGTAACATCCCTCCCTTAAGCTTCCCGGCAAGAATCGGCGGAAGCAGGCGGCGAGGCCAGGTTCGCCCGGCTGCCGATGGAGAATCGCGATGGTGAACGAGCTTACGGTGCGAGCAGAGGCTACAGGCGGCAACGTGCGGCCGGCCGTGATGACCACGGGGAAAATCCTGATCGTCGAGGACGAAGTGGAGCTGGCCGAAGTGCTGGAGTACAACCTGCGGCGCGGCGGCTTCGATGTCCTCACCGCCCATGACGGCCTGAGCGCCTGCCGGCTGGTCGGCGCCGAGCGGCCCGACCTGATCCTGCTCGACCTGCTGCTGCCGGATCTCGACGGCTGGGAGATCTGCCGGCTGATCCGCGGCCACCACGATGCGGAGCTCGCCTCGACGCCGATCCTCATGATGACGGCCCTCGGTTCGCTCGATGACCGCCTGCGCGGTCTGGAGCTGGGGGCCGACGCCTACCTGGCCAAGCCCTATTCGGTCAGGGAGGTGGCCCTGCAGGCCCGCAACCTGCTGGCCCGGCGCCGGGAGCGGCAGGCGCTGGCGGACGGGATGGCGACGCTGCGGGCCGGCGCGGCCCTGGAAGGCGATTTTCAGGAGATGCTCTTCCACGAGCTGCGCAACCAGCTGCTGATCATCGGCGGCTATTCCAGCCTGCTGGTCAAGGGGACATCCGCCCTGCCGCTGGACGAAGGCCTGCAGTCCATTCAGCGCAGCGCCCTGCACCTCGAGTCGCTCGCCGAAGGTTTTCTCCTCTGCCGTCGGCTCGAAGCCGGCGTTTTCGAGCTGCCGCTGGAAAAAGTGGCGCTGGATGAACTGGCGGCCGAGACGATCGAACGCTGCCGGCCGCTGGCGGCGGCCAAGCGGATAGCGGTCCGGCTCGCGGCCACGGCCCCGCTGCCGCCTCGGTTCCTCAGCCGCACCGCCGCCAGCCTGGTGATTTCCAGTCTGGTCGAGAATGCCATCAAGTACAGTGAAGCGCGGAAGGAGATTGTCCTCCGCCTGCACGACAACGCCGAGGCGGGGGTGACCCTGGAAGTCGAAGACCATGGACCGGGCATCCCGGCGGCAGAGATCGACCGTGTTTTCGAGCGATTCTACCGCGGCGAAGGTTCGGCCGGAAAGACCCGGGGGAGCGGCCTCGGCCTCTACATCTGCCGCACCCTGACCCGGGCCATGGGCGGCAGCGTCGAGGTGCAGAGCGTGCCCGGCGAGGGGAGCTGCTTCATTGTCCGCTTCCCCGCCCTGCCGGCTGGGAGCAATGCATGAGCCGCACTGACGCGACTCTCCTCTCTTCCCTGCGCATCGCGCTCGTTTCAGAGACCTGGTTTCCCCAGGTCAACGGCGTCTCCCGCTCCCTGGAAAAGCTGGTCGAGTCTTTCGTCGCCTGCGGCGACACCGTCCGCCTGTTCATTCCCCGTTATCCGCAAAGCCATTTGCCGGACGGCGTATCGGCCGTTGGTTTCCGTGCCGTCCCGCTGCCGTTCTATCCCGAGGTGCGCCTTCCCGTCGTGACTCCGGCAACCGTTGCGCAGGAATTGGCCAGTTTCCGTCCCGACGTCGTCCACATCGCCACCGAAGGACCGCTCGGCTGGGTGGCGTTGCAGGCGAGCCGAAGGCTCGGGCTGCCGGTGGTCAGCTCCTATCACACCAGTTTCGCCCACTACCTGCGGCTCTACGGCGCCGGCTGGCTGGAGGGCACCGCCTGGCGCTATCTGCGCAGCTTCCACAACGCCACCGCCGCCACCTTCTGTCCGACCCCCTCGATCCGTGACCAACTGGGGGAGAAAGGGTTCGAACGGGTGGAAATCTGGAGCCGCGGGGTGAATTGCAGGCACTTCCACCCGGGCAAGCGTGACGCTGAATTGCGCCGGCAGCTCGGTGTTCCGGAAAACGCCGTCGTCCTCGCCTGTTGCGGTCGCCTGGCGGCGGAAAAGAACCTGGAAACGCTGCTGGCTGCCTTCAGCCGGCTTTCCCCGGCGTCGCCGGTGCGGCTGCTGCTGATCGGCGACGGTCCACTGCGGGTGAAGCTCGAGGCGGCCGGCGACCCGCGGGTGATCTTCACCGGCTATCGGCGCGGCGAGGAGCTGGCCCGGCTCTACGCTTCTGCCGACCTGTTCGTCTTCCCGTCTCTGAGCGACACCTTCGGCAACGTGCTGCTCGAAGCGATGGCTTCGGGGCTGCCGGCGGTCGCCTTCGACGTGCCGGGACCGCGCGACGTGGTCCGCCATGGCGAAACCGGCCTGCTGGTCGGGCAGGTCGGGGCCGAGGCCCTGACCGCCGCTCTCGCCGGCCTGATCGCCGATCCCGCCCGGATGGCGGGTATGTCAGCGAATGCCCGCGAGTTCGCGGCCGGCCAGGACTGGGAAACGATCAATTCCGTAGTGCGCCGGCGCTACATCGAAGTCGTCACCACCGCAAAGCCGGCGATGCTGCCTGGGGCAGTCGCCGGGAAAGGAGTGCAATCATGTCCGTGATCGAAGCTTCACTGCGGGGCAAGGGGTGGACCGCTTTCATCAGTCGCCACGTCACCACGCGGGAAGTCGTGCTGATGCAGCGTCTCTTCGACCTGCGCCGGTATGCCCCGCTGACCGCCCTCTGCCTGTTCGCCAGCCGCCTCGGCGACGGGCCGCTCTGGTGGGTGAGCGGCATGGTGCTGCTGGCGGTCGGCTCCGGCCCGACCCGCTGGGCGGTGCTCGGCGCGGCGCTGGCCGTCGCGCTCTCCGTCACCCTGTTCATGGCGGTCAAGAACCTCATCGGCCGGCCGCGGCCTTACGAAACCTGGTGCGATCTGCCGTGCCTGCTGGCGCCGCCCGACCGCTTCTCCTTCCCCTCCGGGCACACCATGACCGCCTTTGCCGTCTGTGGCAATTACGCCGTGCTCGTTCCGGGCTCGGAGCTCTTCTTCTTCCCGGTCGCACTCCTCATCGGCCTCTCCAGGGTTTTTCTCGGCTGCCACTATCCCACCGACGTGCTGGCCGGCGCCGCCCTCGGCAGCGGCATCGGTCTCGGGACGGCCCGGCTGCTGGCGGGGTTGATCGGTTTTTAGGCAACATCCTGTACGCAGGCAGGTCTGCCAGGGGCCAATGGGAAAATAACCGTCTCCTCGACGCCGGCTAACCGGCGCCGGTTACCGTCAAAGTCGCGAGCCATTTCCAATTTTAGATAACAGGTAAAACCATGGCGAATCCGCCTCAGAACGATTCCCCCGCCGTCGGCACCTTCATCACCTCCCTGGAGACCATCTCGCCCGCGACGCGGATCACCGAGGTCGCCGACCGCTTCTTCGCCGGGCGTGAACTCGAGGCCCTGGCGCTGGTGGCCGATGGCCGCCCTTGCGGCCTGGCGACCCGCGGCAAGATCTTCTCTATTCTCTTCCGGCGCTTCGGTTTCGAGCTCTACGGCCGCTATCCGATCACCGAGATCGCCGACCGGCAGCCGATGACGGTTGGCGAGGCGGAGCGCCTCGACGGCGTCCTCGATCGGGCGATGCGGCGGGACTTCGAGGACATCTACGACGAGATCGTGGTGGT
>DASPGW010000094.1 GCA_035620395.1 Desulfuromonadales bacterium
GAAAGGCATGGGCACAACGTCATTGCCGCCGGTTTCGGCCTGGTAGCCGACACGACCCTGCGGTCAGGGCCAAGCGACGGTTCGGCGACCTATCGATCAGCATGGCTCCAGTGCACCAGTTGTCACGATCCGCATACGACCGCCCAGAAGAGCTACCGTCTTCTCGGGAGCACCGGTTACGATGGAGGCTCTCTGGCCACCGGGTTCAGATTCAGCAACCCGGCGCCGGAGGCGCTGCCCTGCCTGGGCCAGGACGGGAATCTGCAAGCCGAAACGGACCTCGATCACCCCGATTACGGGGCCGGCATGTCCGAATGGTGCACCAACTGCCATAGCGGCTTCGCCGGTGCCCACACTCACCCGGCCGGGACCAACTCCCGCCTGGGTGCCCTGGCAGCCCAGTACAACTCCTATCAGGCAACCGGCAAGATGAGCGGCGGCCCGGGAACATCCTATGACTTCCTCGTCCCCTTCGAGCGCGGCCGGGGAGCCGTGGGGAGTTTGCGCTGTGCCCGGACGGACGGACCATCGGCCGACGCCACCGTCATGTGCCTCAGCTGTCACCGCCCCCATGCCTCGGCCTTCAGCGGCATTGGCCGCTGGGACTTCGGGGTTCACTTTCTATCATTCTCTGCAGTTCTTTCCTCGCCCGATGCCACCCATGCCTATTACGGGGAAAGCATCCTCCGCCGCTATGGGCCCTATCAGCAGTCGTTATGCAACAAATGCCACGGCAAGGATGCAACAACCCGCTGAGGATGGCTTCACGCCGGCTCCAGCCCCGCAAACTTGAGCAGGAGCTTCTTCACCCCGACGGTGTTGAAGTAGATCGTCACCTTCTGGTTGTCGCCGGCCCCTTCGAGGCGGCGGACGGTGCCGATACCGAATTTGGCGTGGCGTACCCGGCAGCCGAGGCGCAGGCCTTCTTCGGCGTCGGGGACGATGCGCACTTCCTCTTCGAAGGGAGATTCGTCCAGGTCGAAAGGGGTTGGGGCGAGCTGCTCGAAGACCGAGGCGAGATTGTGGACGGCGGGCTTGTGCAGGAGGGCGGGCTCGGGGGCCGCCAGCAGGCGGACGGGAACCTCGCCGAGGAAACGGCTGCGGGGATTGTACTGGTAGCTGCCGTAGACACGGCGGCGGCGGGCGTGAGTGAGGTAGAGTTTTTCCATGGCGCGGGTCATGCCGACGTAGCAGAGGCGGCGCTCCTCTTCGACCTCGTCGTCGGCGCCGGTGGTGCGGGAATGGGGGAAGAGGCCCTCTTCCATGCCGGTCATGAAGACGACGGGGAACTCCAGCCCCTTGGCGGCGTGCAGGGTCATCAGGGTGACGCGGTCGAGGCTCGGGTCGTAGGAGTCGAGATCGGTGATCAGGGCGACCTGCTCCAGGTAGTCCTGCAGGGTCCCCTCGCTGCCGCGGTGTTCTTCCATGCCGGCCAGCAGCTGCTCCAGGTTCTCCAGACGGCCCTTCGCCTCTTCGGTGCGCTCTTCGCGCAGCATCGGTCCGTAGCCGCTCGCTTCGATCAGCTCGGCGGTCAACTGCGGATAGGGAAGGCGCAGCAGCTGCTTGCGGAAGGATTCGAGCAGGGCGACGAACGCCTCCACCTTGGCCGCCGCCGCCCCCTTCAGGGCGCCCCGCGCCAGGGCCAGGGAGCAGGCGGCGTAGAAACCGCCGGCCTCCGCCTCGAAGGCGGCGATGCGCTCGACGGTGGAGGCGCCGATGCCGCGCGGCGGCACGTTGATGATGCGCCGGGCGGCGACGGAGTCGACCGGATTCACCAGCAGCCGCAGGTAGGCGAGGATGTCCTTGATCTCCAGGCGCGAGTAGAACTTGATGCCGCCGAACATGACGTAGGGGAGGTTGCGGCCGCGTAGCGCCTCTTCGATGGAGCGGGACTGGGCATTGGTGCGGTAGAAGACGGCGATGTCGCGCAGGTGGCGGCCAGCCCGCCGCAATGCCTCGATTTCGCTGCCGACAAAACGCGCCTCCTCCATGTCGTCAGGGAGGGCTTCGAGGCTGATGCGCTCGCCGGCCGGGTTCTCCGTCCAGAGGGTCTTCCCCTTGCGGCCGACGTTGCGGGCCACCACCTCGCCGGCGGCGGCGAGGATGGTCTGGGTGGAGCGGTAGTTCTGCTCGAGGCGGATGGCGACGCAGCCGGGGTAGTCGCGCTCGAAGCCGAGAATGTTGCCGATCTCGGCTCCCCGCCAGGCGTAGATCGACTGGTCGTCGTCGCCGACGACGCAGAGGTTGCGGTGGCGGGCGGCGAGCAGGTCGACGATCCGGTACTGCACCTGGTTGGTGTCCTGGAACTCGTCGACCAGGATGTGGCGGAAGCGCTGGCGATACTTCTCCAGAACGTCCGGGTGCGCTTCGAACAGGCGCACCGTCTGCAGCAGCAAATCGCCGAAATCGAGAGCGTTGGCCCGCTGGAGCCGCTCCTGGTAGAGGGCGTAGACCTTGGCGACCTGCCGGGCGTAAGGGTCGCCGCGGCCGAGGTCTTCGGGAAACTGGCCGCGGTTCTTGGCGTTGTCGATGGCGGCGGCCGCAGCGCGCGGCTTCATCTCTTTTTCGTCGATACCCAGCTCGGCGAGGACCTGCTTGAGCAGCCGCTCCTGGTCCTGGTCGTCGTAGATGGTGAAGTCGGAGGTGAAGCCGAGGGCGCCGATCTCCCGGCGCAGGATGCGCACGCAGGCGGCATGGAAGGTACTCACCCAGGGGAGTTCGCTCCCCTCCAGCAGCCGCTCCAGCCGCTCGCGCATCTCGGCGGCGGCCTTGTTGGTGAAGGTTACCGCCAGTATCTGCCAGGGCGCCACTCCCAGTTCGCGGATCAGCCAGGCGACCCGGTGGGTCAACGTGCGGGTCTTGCCCGAGCCGGCCCCGGCGAGAATCAGCAGCGGCCCGTCGCCGTGCTGCACCGCCTGGCGCTGCGAGGGGTTGAGCCCTTTGAGAAGATCGTTCATTGAAAATCCTAGAAGGTTTTTGAAGTCCCCCTTTGAAAAAGGGGGATTTAGGGGGATTTGCCTGTAGCCGGGAGAGAAATCCCCCCTCGCCCCCCTTTCTTAAAGGGGGGATTCTTCCTCAATCCGCCTCTTCCGTCAGCGTCCGCTCCATCAGCGCCCGGTTGTAGGCCGAGACCATATCGCGCCGGGAGATGATCCCCACCAGCTTCTTGCCGGTCTCCCGGTCGACCACCGGCAGCTGTTCGATGTTGCGGTAGCCGATCTTGCGCATGGCGGTGTCGAGGTCGTCGTCCTCGAACACGGTAATGACGTCGAGGGTGGCGAGTTCCTTGACCACCACCAGGTCCATCAGGTCGCGCTCGAAGACGACCCCCATGAAGTCCTGCACCGAGATGATGCCGGTCAGTTCGCCGTCCGGCCCGACCAGGGGGAAATTGGTGTGCCGGGTGTGGGCGATGAAGCGGGTGAACTCCCGCAGGGTCATCCCCTCGGGGATCGCCTCGGCGTCGCGCACCATCACCTCGCCGACCCGCAGCGCCTTCATGATGTTGCGCTCCTTGCCCGCCTCCAGGTTGATCCCCTCCCGGGCCAGTTCGAAGGTCTCCAGACTCTCCTTCTTGAAATGGCGGCAGATGGTGGTGCCGATGACGCAGGTGATCATGATCGGGATGATGACCTCGTAGGAGGCGGTCATCTCGAAGAGCAGGAAGATGGCGGTCATCGGTGCGTGGGTGGCGGCGGAGAGGAAGGCCCCCATGCCGACCAGGGCATAGGCGCCGGGCGAGCTGACCATGCCGGGGAAGAGCATCTGCAGCAGCTTGCCGAGGGTGCCGCCGGCCACCGCGCCGATGTAGAGGGAGGGGGCGAAGAGCCCTCCCGGCATGCCGGAGCCGAGGGTGATGGAAGTGGCCAGGGCCTTGAACAGCACCAGCGCCGCCAGCAGGTACCAGGCCCCCTGGCCGTGCATGACCGTCTCCATGAACTGGTAGCCGTTGCCGAAGACCTGGGGGAGAAAGATGCCGATCACTCCCACCAGGGCGCCGCCGGCCACCGGCTTGGCCAGCGGGTGCAGGGGGAGGGCGGTGAAGCGGTCCTTGATGCGGAAGTGCAAATCGATGAAGGAGGTCGCGAGGAGGCCGACGACGACCCCCAGGACGACGTAGAAGATCAGTTCCCAGGCGGAGCTGAGCACGTAGGGGGGGACGGCGAAGGCCGGGGTGTTGCCGAGCAGGGCGCGGGAGATGACCGTACTCATGCCGCTGGCGATGACGATGGAGGTGAAGCTGGAAAGCTCGAAGGAGGAGAGCAGCACGATCTCCTGGGCGAAGAAGACCCCGGCGATGGGGGCGTTGAAAGTGGCCGCCACTCCGCCGGAGACGCCGCAGGCGACCAGGGTCTTGAGGCGGTCGCCGCTCACCTTGAACGACTGGCCGACCTGGCTGCCGATGGCGCCGCCGATCTGGGCGATGGGCCCCTCCTGTCCCGCCGAGCCGCCGGTGCCGATGGTGATGGCGCTGGCGACGCCGCGGGTGAAGATGGTGCGCCCCGGAACCTTGGCCCCCTTCAGGTTGACCAGCTCGAGGAAGCGGGAGAAGCCGAAGCGGAGATCCTTGGCGAAAAAGATGTAGAACGGGATCAGCAGCAGTCCGCCGGCGACGGGGAAGAGGGCGACCAGCAGCCGGGAAAGGCTCCATTCCTCGAAGGAGATCTGAAACATCGCGCTCCCCTGCCCGATGACCGACCATTGAAAAAAGTCGATCAGCTTGCGGAAGGCGTAGTTGCCGAGCCCCGAGGCAAAACCGATGGCCACCGCCAGGATGGCCATGAAAGTATTTTCGCTGATGCGGAAACGGCCCAGGGCGACGGTGCAGCGCCGCCGCAGGCGTTCCAGTTTCCTCAGTCCTCTTTGCAAAATTTTACTCCGCGGTTACGCCTTCGATCTCGCGCAGGGTGTGTCCGTGCCGCTGGTTTCGGGGGGATAGTAACACCCCCGGTCAGACATGTAAACCACTTGCCCGCCGTCTGTCCAGGCATAAAAAAGAGCGGGGCCGCGCACGACCCCGCTCTTCGATCGGATTCAGGTACCGGCTTACTCCCGGGGTGCCCGCTCCGGCTC
>DASPGW010000095.1 GCA_035620395.1 Desulfuromonadales bacterium
ATTTCGGCGGGGTCAAATCCTGGTTGATGCCGTTGAAAAAACACGCGTTTGCAGGGCATTGACCGGGAAAATTGTTGACACACATGTAGTTGTCTGTTTTATTGAGAGCACAGTTTTTAAAGGCAATGAAGAGGAGTAGTAGATGCCTCCCCCTGTTGCAGAGAGCCGGCGGTCGCTGCGAGCCGGTACAGGGGTGTGTCGAACTCGCCTCGGAGCCGCGTGAGTGAACCGGCCGTCAGGCCGCTAGCCGTCGTCGTGAGCCTGCGTTAAGGGTCAATAGAGGTCCGCCGAAACCAGCATGGCGAAGGTGGGCGAATCAGGGTGGTACCGCGAAGCGTCAAGCTCTCGCCCCTGTACGGGGTGCGAGCTTTTTTATTTTCTGAAGGGGGGTGGTTGTGTGGAATCGGACCTTGGCGACCTAGTTTTCAGTGAACCCTTCGCTAGAATGTTTACGGTGTTTCGAGGCAATCAGCACGGCTGCCCTGGCCGCAGAACAGCAATCCGGGCCGCAAAACAACAGGAGACGACATGAACAAGCCCAAGATGATCAGGATTTTCGATACCACCCTGCGGGATGGCGAGCAGTCCCCCGGGGCGAGCATGAACATCGAGGAGAAATTGCGGATTGCGCACCAGTTGGAAAAAATGAACGTCGATGTCATCGAGGCCGGTTTTCCGATTGCCTCCGACGGGGACTTCGAGGCGGTGAAGAAAATCGCCCAGACGATCATGGGACCGCAAATCGCCGGGCTCTCCCGGGCCAACGACAAGGACATCGATCGGGCGTGGGAGGCGCTCCAATATGCCGGTGAGCGCGGTCGCATCCATACCTTCATCGCCACCAGCGACATCCACATGAAGTACAAGCTCAAGATGACCGAGGACCAGGTGGTGGAAACCGCAGTCAAGGCGGTACAGCGGGCGGCCGGCTACACGCCGAACGTCGAATTTTCGGCCGAGGATGCGGTTCGCACCCGACTCCCCTTTCTGGCCAGGGTGGTGGAGGCGGTGATCGCCGCCGGCGCCAAGGTGGTCAACATCCCCGATACCGTCGGCTACACCATTCCGTCCGAATATTTCAACATCATCAAGTATCTCAAGGACCACGTGCCGAACATCGAAAAGGCGATTCTTTCGGTGCATTGCCACAACGACCTGGGCTTGGCCGTGGCCAACTCGCTGGCAGCGGTTCAAGCCGGGGCGGAGCAGGTCGAATGCACCATCAACGGCATCGGCGAACGGGCCGGCAACTGCTCCCTGGAAGAAGTGGTGATGGCGCTGCGGACGCGCCACGATATTCTCCCCTTTGCCACCAACGTGAAAACGGAGCACATCTACGCTGCCAGCAAGCTGCTTTCCACGGTCACCGGCATCGTCGTCCAGCCGAACAAGGCGATCGTCGGCGCCAATGCCTTCGCCCATGAAGCGGGCATCCACCAGCACGGGGTGTTGATGGAAAAGTCGACCTATGAGATCATGACCCCCGAATCGATCGGCCTGACGCAGAACAAGCTGGTGCTCGGCAAGCACTCCGGCCGTCATGCCTTTATCGACCGCCTCAAGGAGCTGGGGTACGAGCTTTCCAAGGAGGATGTCGAAAAGGCTTTTGTCCGCTTCAAGTCGCTGGCCGACCAGAAAAAGGAGATCTTTGACGAGGATCTCGATGCCATCGTCGCTGATGAGATCATCCGTGTGCCGGAGCGCTACAAGCTGCTGCAGATGAACGTCTCCTCCGGTTCCTTCGCCGCGCCGACAGCTACCGTCGAGATGGAAGTCGACGGCAAGGTGAAGAAGACCGCCATGATGGGTGACGGGCCGGTCGATGCCACTTTCAAGGCAATTAAAAAGTTGACCAAGGCCGAAGCCCGCCTGTTGCACTTTTCCGTCGGTGCCATCACCGGCGGCACCGATGCGCTGGGTGAATGCACTGTCCGCCTCGAAGAGGACGGCCGGGAGGTGCTGGGGCAGGGGGCGCATTCCGACATCATCGTCGCCAGCGCCAAGGCGTATGTCAACGCCCTGAACAAAATAGCTTCGGTGGTCAAGCGGACCAGCATCCATCTGTAGGAACAAGAATCAGGAATAGCCTGATACCTGAAACCTGATCCTTCGATTCACACCAAGGAGAGAACATGGGAAAAACGATAGCGGAAAAGATATTCGACGCTCACCTGCGCGACGAACCGTTCCCTGGCGCCAAGGTCCTCAACCTCGACCGGGTGCTCTGTCACGAGATCACGACGCCGGTGGCGATTGCCGACCTCGAGTGGCGCGGCAAGGACCGGGTTTTCGACAACACGAAGATCAAAGCGGTCATTGACCACGTCACCCCGGCCAAAGACAGCAAGACCGCCCTGCAGGCAAAGATGCTGCGCGATTGGGCTCGCCGGCACGCCATCAAGGATTTTTTCGACGTCGGCCATAACGGTGTCTGCCATGCCCTTTTCCCCGAGAAGGGGTACATTCGGCCGGGCTTTACCGTCATCATGGGTGACAGCCACACCTGCACCCACGGTGCTTTCGGTGCGTTTGCCGCCGGCGTCGGTACCACCGATCTGGAGGTCGGCATCCTCAAGGGGGTCTGTGCCTTCCGCGAGCCGGCCACCATCCGTGTCAACCTGACCGGAAAGCTTCCGGACGGGGTCTACGCCAAGGATGTGATTCTCTTTGTCATCGGCCAGCTCGGGGTCAATGGCGCCACCGACCGGGTGATCGAGTTCCGCGGTCCGATCGTCGATGCCATGAGCATGGAAGCGCGCATGACCCTGTGCAACATGGCGATCGAGGCGGGCGGCACCTGCGGCATCTGTCTGCCGGATATGACCACCGTCGATTACCTCTGGCCCTTCATCCAGGGAGAATACTCGAGCAGGGAGGCGGCGTTGGCCGACTTCAGGAAATGGCACTCGGATGCCGACGCCAAGTACGAGAAGACCCTCGACTTCGACGTCTCGAAGCTCGAGCCGCAGGTCACCTACGGCTTCAAGCCCGACTGCGTCAAACCGGCGAAGGAGATGGCCGGCACAAAGGTCGACCAGATTTACATCGGCACCTGCACCAACGGCCGCATCGAGGATTTGCGCCAGGCGGCGGCCATCCTCAAGGGGAAGAAAATTGCCGAAAGCGTTCGTGGTATCGTCTCTCCGGCCACGCCGAAGATTTTCAGCGACGCCCTGGCCGAGGGGATCATCCAGATTTTCATGGATGCCGGCTTCTGCGTAACCAACCCGACCTGCGGCGCCTGCCTGGGAATGAGCAACGGCGTGCTCGCCGAAGGGGAGGTCTGCGCCTCAACCAGCAACCGCAACTTCAATGGTCGCATGGGCAAGGGGGGAATGGTCCACCTGATGAGCCCTGCCACCGCCGCCGCCACCGCACTCACCGGCGTCATCACCGACCCGCGGACCATCTGATCTGGTCGCGCTGGCGATGTAGGGGCGCACTGCGTGCGCCCCTACGTGAATTTCCATATGGAGAGATAAAAGATGAAAAAGACCTTCGGCGGGCCGGCCATCTTCCTCGACCGGTCCGATATCAACACTGACGAGATCATCCCGGCCAAGTACCTCACCGAAGTCACCAAGGAAGCCCTCAAACCCTATTGCCTGGAGGATCTCAAGCTCGATGGCTTCGACCCCAGGGGGGAGAAGCTGAAAAACGCCCGGGTGGTTGTTTCCCGGCAGAACTTCGGCTGCGGCTCGTCCCGCGAACACGCGCCCTGGGTGTTTGAGGTGAATGACATCCATACCATCATCGCCGAAAGCTATGCCCGCATCTTCAGGCAGAACATGTTCAACGGCGGCATGCTCGCCATCGAGTTGCCCAAGGCTGATCTGGACCGGCTCTTCGCTCTGGAGAAGCTGGGCGCGGTCGGGATCGTCGTCGATTTGCCCGGCCAGAAGCTGACGGCCGAGGCGGGAGGCAAGGACGAGATTTTCAGCTTCGAGATCAGCCCCTTCGACAAGGCGCTGGTCGAGGCCGGCGGCTGGGTCGAGTTCGCCGACGCACGGTACTGAGGCGCTGACAGCATTTTGGAAATGCTAGAGGCCGGGCGAAGACCCCGGCCTCTAGTGCGTCTGGTCCTTCGTGATGCAGATGGAGGTCGCTATGGTTCTTCCCCTGTTGCAGAAACGCCGCAGCATTCGCCAGTTCAAATCACTGCCGGTCGAGCCGGAAAAGGTCGAGCAGCTGATCGAGGCGACGCTGCGTTCCCCCTCTTCGCGGGGGCTCAATCCTTGGCAGTTCGTGGTCGTCGACGACCCGGAGACCCTCCGGCGTTTGGGCAAAGCCAAGGCGCACGGCTCCGAGTTCCTGACCGGGGCACCGCTGGCGGTGGCGGTCTGCGCCGATCCCGCGCGTTGCGACGTCTGGATCGAGGACTGCGCTATCGCTGCCATTATCCTGCAACTGGCTGGCGAGTCGCTGGGCCTGGGCAGCTGCTGGGTGCAGATCCGCCAGCGCCCGCACGGCGAGGGCCGCAGCGCTGAGGCTTACGTGCGGGAGGTGCTCGGACTGCCGGTGTCGCTGGTCGTAGAATGCATTATCGGCATCGGCTATCCGGCCCGCGGCTTGCCGGGGCACCCGCGGGAGAGCTTGGCCTTCGATAGGGTGCATCGCAACCGATTCGGTGGCTGATTCCGGGTCTGAACACTGACAGGCAGCAATGCTCCACAGGTCTGGCGGATTCCCCCGGCCTTCGTTCAAAAATCGAAACCGTCCTGATATTGCAAGCAGGAGAATCCCTTCCCGGAAAGACCTGAAGTTTCGTCGATGTTGGAGAGTGATTTAAAATTGATATTGTCATAATGATAGTAATATGTTACAGCAATTCGAAGCGGCTGTCTCCGCGGCGGGGCCGGCCTGTTGAGAGGTTCTGCAACAGTATGGCCGGCGAGGTGTGTGGAATGCAGGATTACCGTTATCATCCAACCGACAATTTTGCGGCCAAGCTGGAAAAGATCGGCAGACAGGACCCGCCGGGACATGCACGCATATTGCGGGTGATCAAACGATTGCTGGCGAACCCGGCGGATGCCGACGGCTGGATGCATGGGGCCCATCATGGCCGTTTGAAGAAATATGTCGGCCGTCGTGACTACCGGTTGATCTATCACTGGTGTGAGCTCTGCCGCAAGGAGAACCGCCGGATCGAGGATCGCTGTGGGAGTTGTGACATCCTTGCGGACCACAGTGTCATTTTCTTCGATATTTATCATAAGAACGAGCTCGCCTACCTGAAGAATCTCGGTTGAGACCGGCTCGCAATCTAAAAAAGGACTGGAATGACTGCCGCCGACAAGCTCATTGATTTTCTTCGGTCGCAGCTTGGTTCCGAGACCCACGTCGGCCCCTGGCTGACAATTGATCAGGAACGGATCGACCGCTTCGCCGAAGTGACCGGCGACGTCCAGTGGATACATACCGATCCGCAGCGTGCGGCCAGCGAATCTCCGTTCGGTGCGACGGTGGCCCACGGTTTCCTGACCCTCTCATTGCTCCCTTTTCTGACCCAGAGCAACCATCCCTATTTTTTTCAGAAGAACTATCCTGGCATGCGGTTGCGGGTGAATTACGGTCTGAACCGGGTTCGCTTCCCGTCCCCCGTCGTCGTCGGTTCGCGTCTCCGTGCCCACTCCACCCTGCTGAGTGCCGAAAAGCTCGGTGAGGCCGTCGAGGTCGTCTATCGTCTGACGGTGGAGATCGATGGAAAGGAGAAGCCCGCCTGCGTGGCGGAGTCGGTCGTGCGGGTCTATCCCTGATCGTGCAAAGCGCCCTGCTTGACGTCATTCTGGTTGGGTGTGCATGTTGTGGCACGGCTTGTGGGACTGATGTGGCACATTTTTGGCCACGCACAAGTACCTGCAGCAAAAAAGATTTGACAAACAAATATCCCATTCCTATAGTGACAACCGTTCGAAAAAGCGGCTTTTTTGCCGGCTTGTTCCGGCCTGGAATCCAGATCTGAGTTCATATCCGAAGGAGAGAAGCAGGATGGCGAAGCAGTGCAAGGTAGCGGTTCTTCCCGGCGACGGGATTGGTCCCGAGGTGATGGCGGAAGCCCTGAAAGTCCTCGATGCGGTGGAAATGAAGTTTGCAGTAAAGTTCGAGCGGACCTTTGCCAACGTCGGCGGCGCCGGGATCGATAATGAAGGAAAGGCCCTGCCGCAGAGTACGATCGATATCTGCAGGGCGTCCGATGCCATCCTTTTCGGCTCGGTCGGCGGCCCCAAGTGGGAGAGCCTCCCCCCCGACGAACAGCCGGAGCGCGGGGCGCTGCTTCCTTTGCGCAAGATCTTCGGTCTTTACGCCAACCTGCGCCCGGCGATCATCTTCCCCTCGCTGACGGGTGCCTCGTCGCTGAAAGAAGAGGTCATCGCCGGCGGCTTCAACGTGCTGGTGGTTCGGGAACTCACCGGCGGCATTTACTTCTCCCAGCCGAAAGGCATCGAAGGGGAGGGGCGCGAGCGGATCGGCATCGACACCATGCGTTACAGTGTTCCCGAGATCGAGCGTATCACCCACGTCGCCTTCCAGGCGGCGCGCAAGCGCGGCAAGAAGGTCTGTTCCATCGACAAGGCCAACGTTCTTTCCACTTCGGTCCTGTGGCGGGAGGTTGTCATCGGCATCGCCAGGGAGTACCCGGACGTCGCCCTCTCGCACATGTACGTCGATAACGCCGCCATGCAGCTGGTCAAGTGGCCCAAGCAGTTCGACGTGATCCTCTGTGAGAACATGTTCGGGGACATCCTCTCCGACGAGGCGGCGATGCTCACCGGTTCCCTGGGGATGCTCCCTTCGGCGTCCCTGGCCGAAGGCTCCTTCGGTATGTACGAACCGTCCGGTGGCAGCGCTCCGGACATAGCCGGGCAGGGGGTCGCCAACCCCATTGCCCAGATTCTTTCTGCCGGCATGATGCTGCGCTACTCCTTTGGCATGGTCGAGGCCGCCGATGCCATCGACAAGGCCGTGGCGAAGGTCCTCGATCAGGGGATCCGCACCCGCGACATCTACCAGCAGAAGTCTGGCGAGAAACTGGTCAACACGAAAGAGATGGGCGACGCGATCGTCGGCAATCTGTAGTCCCGGGACCCGAGTCCCGAGTGATTGAATCTTGAACCTTTGACCGGACCCGGGGCTTTGGACCCGGGATCTTAGACTTCTGACCGTAACTAAACTCGAGAAAAGGAACAGCTCCCATGAAAGTCGGACTCATCGGTTGGCGCGGCATGGTCGGTTCGGTTCTTCTGCAGCGCATGCAGGAGGAAAACGATTTCGCGGGCATCGAGCCGGTCTTCTTTTCCACCTCCCAGGCCGGGGCGCCTGCCCCCATGAACGCCGGGACTCTCAAGAATGCCTCGGATATCGCCGAACTCAAGAAGCTTGACGTCATTCTCACCTGCCAGGGCGGCGACTACACCAAGGCGGTCCACCCCGAACTGCGCAAGGCCGGCTGGCAGGGGTACTGGATCGACGCCGCCAGCACCCTGCGCATGGAGAAGGACGCCGTCATCATCCTCGACCCGGTCAACCGAGGGGTCATCGATACGGCGCTCGCCAAGGGGCAGAAGGATTTCATCGGCGGCAACTGTACCGTCAGCCTGATGCTCATGGCTCTGGGTGGGCTGTTCCGCGCCGATCTGGTGGAATGGCTCTCCTCCATGACCTATCAGGCCGCCTCCGGCGCCGGTGCTCCCAACATGCGCGAACTGATCAGCCAGATGGGGGTACTGCACGGCTCGGTTCACGACCGGCTCAAGGACGTGGCCTCGGCAATCCTCGACATCGATCGGGAAGTCACCGCCATCCTGCGCAGCGACATCATGCCGAAGGAGGAGTTCGGCTTCCCCCTGGCCGGCAACGTCCTGCCCTGGATCGATCGCGAAGTCGAGGACGGCCAGAGCCGCGAGGAGTGGAAGGGGTTTGCTGAAACCAACAAAATTCTCGGCACTGCCACCCCGATTCCGGTCGACGGCATCTGCGTGCGTGTCGGCGCCATGCGTTGCCACAGCCAGGCGCTGACCATCAAGTTGAAGCGGGATGTACCGCTCGCCGACATCGAGAACCTGATCGCCAACGACAACCAGTGGGTCAAGCTGGTGCCGAACACCAAGGCCGACACTCTCGCCCAGCTCACTCCGGCCGCCGTCTCCGGGGATCTCACCGTCCCCATCGGCCGCGTGCGCAAGATGAAGATGGGCCCGCAGTACCTTTCAGCCTTCACCTGCGGCGACCAGCTCCTCTGGGGCGCCGCCGAGCCGCTGCGGCGGATGCTGCGCATCCTGCTGGAGCGGTAAACCGAAAGAGCGTGAATAGTGTGGGGGCACGGCGCGCCGTGCCCCAACGGTCGATGGAACGTAGGGGCGATTCATGAATCGCCCCTACGCGCATTCCAGGTCAGGAAACGGGTGGGACAGGTCATGAGCAAGTTGTTTAATATCGCCATCGTCGGCGCCACCGGTGCCGTGGGCACCGAAATGTTGCGGGTTCTGGAGGAGCGCGAGTTCCCGGTGCAGTCGCTGCGCCTGCTCGCCTCCGAGCGCTCCGAAGGGAATTTTCTCGAATTCGCCGGCGAGGCGATCATGGTGCAGAAACTCACCAGGGATTCCTTTGCCGGGATCGACATCGCCCTGTTCGCAGCCGGGGGTGAGCGGAGCACGGCATTCTGCCCGATCGCTGCGGCCGCCGGTGCGGTCTGCATCGACAATTCCAGCGCTTGGCGCATGGACCCTGAGGTCCCGCTGGTCGTCCCCGAGGTGAACCCCGGCGATATCTCCGGTTACGCCAGAAAGGGGATCATCGCCAATCCCAACTGCTCGACCATCCAGATGGTGGTGGCGTTGAAGCCGCTGCACGATGCTGCCAGAATCAAACGGGTGGTGGTCTCCTCCTACCAGGCGGTTTCCGGTACCGGCCAGAAGGCGATCGAGGAACTGCGTATCCAGACCGGCGAACTGCTCAACGGCCGGCCCGCCGACTGCAAAGTTTATCCGCACCAGATCGCTTTCAACTGTCTGCCGCACATCGATGTCTTCATGGACAACGGCTACACCCGGGAAGAGATGAAGTTGGTCAACGAGACCAGGAAGATCATGGGCGACGACTCGATCATGGTCACCGCTACCACGGTGCGCGTGCCGGTCTTCTACGGCCACAGCGAGGCGGTCAATGTCGAGACCGAGAAGAAGATCTCCGCGGCGCTGGCTCGGGACCTGCTGGCCGCCGCCCCTGGCGTCCAACTGGTCGACGACGTGAGAAATGAGGTCTACCCGATGCCAATCGACGCAGCCGGGCAGGACCTGATCATGGTTGGCCGCATCCGCGAGGACGAGTCGATTGCAAACGGTCTCAATCTCTGGGTGGTCGCCGACAACCTGCGCAAGGGGGCGGCGACCAACGCGGTGCAGATTGCCGAGATCCTGGCGGAGAAGTATCTTTAAGGCAGGCAAGAGGCAAGAGGGACCTTGGCCTTTGGGCTTTAGACATTGGACCCGGGACTTCGATTTAAACTATGGCCCTCATTGATGACATCACCCTCGGACGGTTCGTTCCGGGGGATTCCTTTCTGCATCGCCTCGACCCGCGGTTCAAGCTGACCGGCCTGCCGATCCTGGTGATTGCCGCCTTCGCGGCGCACACTGACGGGCAACGACTGGCTCTGGCCCTGCTGGCGGGGGCGCTGATTCTGCTGGCCGGCGGCGAATGGCGTTTTTTTCTGCGGGGGCTGTGGGTCCTTCGCTGGCTTTTTCTCTGCACCGTTCTGCTGCACCTGATGTTTTCGCCCGGCCGGACCCTGTTCGGAAGTGTCTGGTTTTCCCTCGACGGGCTGTTGCGCGGACTGCTGGTCTGTGAACAATTGGCGCTGGCCGTGCTCTTCTCCTCGTTGCTGACTCTCTCGACATCTCCGGCGGAGCTCGCTGCCGCGGTCACCTCCCTGCTGCGGCCGTTTGGTCGCTTCGGCCTCCCCGTCAGGGACCTCAGCCTGCTTCTGCTGCTGGCGCTGCACTTTATCCCCATTCTGCGTGAGGAGGCGCTGGCCCAACTGGCGGCCATTCGGGCCAAAGGGGAGAATCCAGCCCGTGGTCGACTGCTGGAACGGGGGCAGGCTGTCGGGCGGATGGTGGCGCCGCTCTTGCTGCGTCTGGTCGATCGCGCCGACCGTTTGGCTCTTGCCGTGGCAGCCGGGGAGCCGGTGGTGGAGGAGTTGCACCTTCCCCCCTGCTGGCAATTGCGACGGGATGAGGTCGTTTTTCTGTTGTTTCTGTCGCTTTGTCTCGGCTTTATTTTCCGGGTGCTGTGATGAAGACCATCTTCCTGACCGTCGAGTATGACGGCACTGACTTTGTTGGCTGGCAGATCCAGCCCAACGGCCGATCGGTGCAGGAGGTGCTGGAAACGGCCCTCACTCGGGTGCTCGGCGCTCCGGTGCGTATTCATTCGGCGGGACGCACCGATGCCGGGGTGCACGCCCGGGGAATGACGGCACACTTCGAGACTGCTGCCGACCTGCCGCTGGCAGCCTACCGGGAAGGGGTCAACCGTTTGCTGCCGCCGGACGTGGCGGTGCGCGTGGCGACCGAGGCTCCCGAGGGTTTCCACGCCCGCTTCGATGCTCGGGGCAAGTGGTACCGCTATGCGATTTACGTTGCTCCTGTCCGTTCGCCGCTTCTGGGCCGCAGTGCCTGGCATCTCCGTGCCCCTCTCGATCTGGCGGCGATGGACCGGGCCGCGCAGGATTTCGTCGGCCGTCACGATTTTGCCGCCTTCCGTTCGGCCGGCTGCGACGCCCGGACCACAGAACGGGAAGTCTTTTCGGTGCAGATGGAGAACCAGGGCGAGCTGCTGCTCATCGACGTTCGGGGCGCGGGATTTCTGCGCAACATGGTAAGGGTGATGGTTGGTACCCTGGTGGAAATCGGCATGGGCCGGCGACCCCATACCGACGTGGCGTCTCTGCTTTGCCAGGGCTGCCGCCAGAAGGCCGGTCGGACCGCGCCGGCGCTAGGGCTCTGTCTGATGGAGGTCTGGTATTAAAGGGCGCGAGGCATGAGGCATGGGGCATGAGTGCGTCTGGCTCTAGCCTTCAGCCTATTGCCTCGTGCCTGCCTTGCAAAACGCCTCTCGGAAGGTATAGTTGACCTCAACTCGGGTCTTTCCTGCGTGAGGTTGTGAATGCCTAAAAATCTGAAAATTCTGGTCCCCATCGATTTTTCCCGACATAGCCTGGAAACACTTCGCTTCGCACTTTCTCTGCGGGATTATTTTGCTGCGACCTATGTGCTGCTGCATGTCGTTCCGGCCGGGGAGGCGGAAACTTTCGCCACGCTGGGTGGTGAGTCGAGCGAGGTGCAAACCCGCCGCGTCAGCGAGGCCCTGGCCGAACTGGAGCGGGAGGCCGAACGCCGCCGCCAGGAAGTTCCCGGAATCGAACTGGCCTGCCGGGTCACGACCGGTGTCTCTTTTAAGGAAATCTGCCGTCTGGCCGACGAGGAGAACTTTCAGCTCATCGTCATCGGTACCCACGGTCGGACCGGGCTCTCCCACCTGCTCATCGGCAGTACCGCCGAAAGAGTCGTGCAGCATGCTTCCTGCCCGGTGTTGAGTGTCAAGCCCCAGGTTCTGTGAAAGTGGCGGCCGTCAATTTTGCGGGTTAAAAAAGGCTTGACATACCCACTTTATTCGGCTATTTTCACGGCTTCTGTGAGCCCCGTTACCAAATCACAGATTCAAGTCTGAAAGGGAGCCCGATGAGTACGCAAGTTGCCAAGCAGTCGGATATTCAAAGAAATTGGTTTGTCGTTGATCTGGAAGGGAAGATTCTCGGACGTGTCGCTACCGAAATCGCCCGCGTCCTGCGCGGCAAGCATAAACCCATTTATACTCCCAGTGTCGACACCGGCGATTTTGTCGTTGTCGTCAACGCCGGAAAGGTCAAGCTGACCGGCAACAAGCTGGCAGACAAAATGTATTACCGTCACACCGGTTTTCCCGGCGGAATCCGTTCGACCAACGCCGAAAAGCTGCTCGCGAAAAAACCTGAGGAGCTGATCAAGCAGGCGGTGAAGGGGATGCTTCCCAAGAATAAACTGGGTCGTCAGATGTTCCGCAAGCTCAAGGTCTATGCTGCGGCCGAGCATCCCCATGTCGCTCAACAGCCCAAAGAACTCGCCCTTTAAGAGTTTACTCAGGAGATAGAAGATGGCCGAGCAGAAATTCTACGCTACCGGTAAAAAGAAAACCTCCGTTGCGCGGGTCTGGATCCAGCCGGGGACGGGGAACATTGTTGTCAACAAGCGTTCCATCGATGACTATTTTGGCCGGGAAACGTCCAAGATGGTGATTCGCCAGCCCCTGGAGCTGACCAGCAACGTTGGCAAGTTCGATGTATTCGTCAATGTCAGTGGCGGCGGTCCTTCCGGACAGGCCGGCGCGATCAAGCATGGTATCACCAAGGCTCTGCTTGAGGTGGATATCGCGCTGCGCGGCGTGCTGAAGAAGGCGGGTTTCATCACCCGCGACAGCCGGATCAAGGAGCGGAAGAAATATGGCAAGGCGGCTGCCCGTCGCAGCTTCCAGTTCTCCAAGCGTTAACCGCTGCGTTGTCACGGCCGGTCGGTTTCCGGCTCCATATGTTCACTGGAAAAGGGAAGCCCTCGGGTTTCCCTTTTCTTCTTCCCGGAGGTTGTCATGGTCAAAGTCGCCGTTGTCGGTGCCAGCGGTTACACCGGTGTGGAGTTGATCCGTCTTCTACTGGCGCATCCCGGCGTCGACATTACCTGCGTTACCTCGCGGCAGAATGCCGGCGAGAATATCGCAGCTGTCTTTCCCTCCCTGCTGGGCAGGATTGATCTTGTCTGCGACCCCGTCGACCCGGCCCTGATTGCGGCCAAGGCGGATTTCGTCTTTACCGCCCTGCCGCATCAGTCGGCCATGGCAGTGGTACCTGAGTTGCTTGCCGCCGGCAGGAAGGTGGTCGATCTCTCGGCCGATTACCGTCTGCGGGAAGTGTCGGTGTATGAGGCCTGGTATGCCAGGCATACCAGTGCCGACCTGCTCGCCGAGGCTGTCTACGGCCTGCCCGAATTCTATCGTACCCAGGTTGCCGGCGCCCGTCTGGTCGCCAACCCCGGTTGCTACCCGACCAGCGTCGCCCTGGCCCTGGCGCCACTGCTCAGGGCCGGACTGATCGATCCGGCCACCCTGATTATCGACAGCAAGTCCGGGACCAGCGGCGCCGGCCGTTCGGCCAAGGTCGACGCTCTCTTCTGCGAGGTCAACGAGGGATTCAAGGCCTATGGAGTGGCCAGCCACCGGCACACGCCGGAGATCGAGCAGACCCTGACCGATCTCGCCGGTGAAAGTGTGGTGGTGAACTTTACACCGCACCTGTTGCCGGTCAACCGGGGTATCCTCTCCACCTGCTATGCAGCCCTCAGGACGGAAATGTCGACGCAGGAGCTGGTCGAAATCTTCCAGCAGCATTATGCCGGCGAGTATTTTGTCCGCGTCCATCCAGCCGGGAGTCTGCCGAATGTCGCCTTCGTTCGGGGAAGCAATTTCTGCGACCTGGGTGTGGTGGGCGACCCGCGCACCGGCCGGGTCATCGTTGTTTCGACCATCGACAACCTGGTCAAGGGGGCGGCCGGCCAGGCGGTGCAGAACATGAATCTCATGCTTGGCTTCGAGGAGAATGCCGGCTTGACCGCGCTGGCGGTGTTCCCTTAATGGCGGTCACTGGTCCGTGGTCCGCTGTCAGTTGTTGGCGGTTTTGCAGCGGACCACGGACCACGGACAACTGATCTTTTCAGAGGGTTTTCGCATGGACTGCGTCTCCACCACATCCCTGAAACACTGCACCTGCACGTACACTGCCTGCGACAAACGCGGCAATTGCTGCAAATGCGTCCAGTACCACCAGCGCCAGGGGGAGATCCCCGGCTGCTTCTTCACGCCCGAAGGGGAACGCAGCTACGACCGCTCCCTCGCCAACTTCATCAAGGACCGGAGCCGCTGACCATCGCTGCCGTGACTGAATTCATTCCCACGACGCGCCAGGAAATGCTGGCGCGAGGATGGGACGAACTCGATATCCTGTTCATCTCCGGGGATGCCTACGTTGATCATCCTGCCTTCGGCGTCCCCCTGCTGGCCCGAGTACTTGAGGCGGACGGCATTCGCGTCGGCATCCTCGCTCAACCCGACTGGCGCAATCCTGAAGCCTTGCGGGCATTGGGCCGTCCTCGCCTCTTTGCAGCCATTTCGGCCGGGGCCATGGACTCCCTGGTC
This sequence comes from Desulfuromonadales bacterium, assembly GCA_035620395.1. Lineage (NCBI taxonomy): Bacteria > Pseudomonadati > Thermodesulfobacteriota > Desulfuromonadia > Desulfuromonadales > Desulfuromonadales bacterium. Next base: position 14,284 of record DASPGW010000095.1, read on the forward strand.
AACCATTACACGGCCGCGAAAAAAATCCGCAACAACGATGCCTACACCCCCGGTGGCCGGGCCGGAGCCCGGCCAAACCGGGCGCTTATCGCCTATACGGCCGCCATCAAGGGAGCCTTCAAGGGTCTGCCGGTGGTCATCGGCGGCATCGAGGCGAGCCTGCGCCGGCTGGCGCACTACGATTACTGGGACAACGCGGTGCGCCGCTCCGTCCTGCTCGACAGCAAAGCCGACCTGCTGATCTTCGGCATGGGGGAGGCGCCATTGCGGGAGATCGCCCGGCGGGCTGCCGCCGGTGAGTCTCTGGCGGCAATGCGCGACATCCGCGGTACAGCCTACGTTGGCGCGGTGCAACCCGGGGAAGCAGGGACGGCGCTGCCTTCGTTCGAAGAGGTGGCGGCCAATCCGGAGGCCTACAACGAAGCCTTTCGCCTCGCGACAGCCGAGGCCAACGCTTTTGCCTCCCGTCCGCTCTATCAACGGCACGGGGAGCGCTGGATAGTCGTCAATGCTCCGTCCCTGCCGCTTGCCGAGGCCGAACTCGACCGCATTTACGCACTCCCCTTCACCAAGCTCCCCCATCCCTCCTACACCGAAGCAATACCCGCCTATGAGCAGATCCGCTTTTCCATCACCACTCATCGCGGTTGTTTCGGGGGGTGTGCTTTCTGCGCCATCAGCCAGCATCAGGGCAAGTTCATTCAGTCCCGCTCCGAAACTTCGGTGCTTGCCGAAGTGGAGCGGCTGACGCGACACCCGCAGTTTCGCGGCACAGTCACCGACGTCGGCGGCCCGACCGCCAACATGTACGGACTTTCCTGTGGCGATGCTGACGCCCGCAGCGGCTGCCGGCGCACCGGCTGTCTCTACCCGCGGCCGTGCCGGCATCTTGTTGCCGATGACAGCCGGGCGGTGCGGCTACTGCGCAAGTTGCGCAATCACCGCGGAATCCGCCATGTCTATGTCGCTTCGGGGGTTCGCTACGACCTGCTTGAGCATCAGCAGGAGTATTTCGAGGAACTGCTTACACAGCATGTGGGGGGGCTGCTCAAGGTCGCCCCCGAGTCGGTGTGCGAAGGAGTGACGCAGGTTATGCGCAAGCCGGGACCGCAGCTCTTCGAGGCATTTCTGCGCCGTTTCCGTGATGAAAGCTGTCGGCTCGGTCTGCGGCAGGGGATTGTCCCCTACTTCATTTCGGCGCATCCCGGTTGCACCATCTCCGACATGGTCGACGTGGCGCTGTTTCTCAAACGCCATCATCTCAGGGTGGAGCAGGTCCAGGAGTTCACCCCGACGCCCGGTACGCTCTCCACCTGCATTTACTTTACCGGTCTTGACCCCTTTACCGGGGCGCGGATTCATGTCCCGCGCTCTGCCGAGGAAAAACGACTGCAGAAGGCCCTGTTGCTCTGGCATCTTCCCGAGAACCGCCGCGATCTGCTCAGGGCGCTTGCCGTCAGTGGGCGTGAGGAGGACGGCCGTGCTCTGTTGGGGGGGGCGGGAAGGAGGAGGGAGAAATAGGGGCGCAAACCGGGCAAAGCCTGTGCTACAAGTCCGATCCGTTTATTCGCTTGCGATACCCTTTCCCCTTCTGCTTGACAGCTCGGCTGCCAGGCCCTAAGATGCCCTGTTTCTTTGCCCAGGCATCTGCCGAAGCATCCCTGACCTGGAGATGGAAAGAACTGAATGAGAGGATTCAGGTTGCTTTTCTGGTGACGGTCCTGAGTGTGGTTCTGGTGATTGAGGGAGTCCCCTGGTTTCTCTTTCCCGCCGGCTACAAAACGCTGCTCCGGCAAATCTCGTGCTATCTGACCAGCATCTCCGTCTGGCCGGTTTTGCGGCCATGATGATCGGCCTTTTGCTGGTGCACTTCGCGGTCGGATAGCCGGGCGAAAAGCATTGACTTCGCACTGCGTTTATGGTTGATATAGTCCCGGCATTTCGGGGCGGGAAGGGAGCGTTCGGCGGTAGTATCCATGCGGCTTGAGGATTTTGATTACGAGCTTCCCCCGGAGCAGATTGCCCAATACCCCTTGGCTGGACGGGACGATTCCAAACTGATGGTGCTGGATCGCGGCGCGCGTTCAGTCCGCACGGGAGGGTTTCCCGAAATTACCCGCTTTTTCCGCGCCGGCGATCTGTTGGTGACCAACGATACCCGGGTAATTCCGGCCCGCCTGCTGGGAACCAAGGAAAGCGGGGGGCGGATAGAAGTCTTCCTGGTGCGCCGGCTGACCGGAGAAGAGGAGAGCTGGGCCTGCCTTACCAAGTGCTCTAAGACCCCGCAGCCCGGCGCCCGGCTGCAGTTGGCTGGCGGGATCGAAGGAACCGTGCTGCCCGGCGGTGAGTCCCCGTACCGGCACATCCGGTTCAGCTGCCCCGGCGATTTTTTCAGCGCTCTCGAGCAGGTGGGGCGTATTCCGTTGCCGCCTTATATCCGCCGCGAAGACGACGCGGCGGATCGCACCCGTTATCAGACGGTCTTTGCCCGCACCCGCGGAGCCGTGGCGGCGCCCACCGCCGGTTTGCATTTTACCGAGGCGGTTCTTGCGGAATTGCAACGACTCGGCGTACGGATCGAGCCGCTGACCCTGCATGTGGGGCTGGGGACGTTTCTTCCGGTCCGGGTGGATGATATTCGGGAACATCGCATGCACGGCGAAAGCTATCATGTCCCCGCGGCCACGGCCGCTGCGGTGAACCTCGCCAAGGCAGAGGGGCGTCGGGTTTTTGCACTGGGGACCACGACCACGCGCACATTGGAGCACGCGGTGGACAGCGAGGGGTTGGTCGTGCCGGGAGAAGGCGTCAGCGACCTCTTTATCTACCCGGGTTTTCAATTCAAGATCGTCGATGCCCTGATCACCAACTTCCATCTGCCCCGCTCCACCCTGTTGATGCTGGTGTCAGCCTTTGCCGGTCGGGAGTTTGTGCTTTCTGCTTATCAACGGGCGGTGCGGGAAGGCTACCGGTTCTTCAGCTACGGCGATTGCATGCTGATTCTCTAGGCGGACGGGATTTGTTTTCGGTTGACTACTTTTAATTTTGCTCTTTTAAATACAGACCCGGAGTCCAGCGCACGCCGTGGACGTATCCTGACCCGGCGGGGGGCGATTGAGACCCCCGTATTCATGCCGGTGGGAACGCAGGGGACGGTCAAGGCCATGCTGCCGGAAGCCCTGAGTGAGCTTGGTGCCCAGGTCCTCCTGGCCAACACCTACCATCTCTTCCTGCGCCCCGGGCACGAACTGATCCGGCGACTGGGCGGCTTGCATTCCTTCATGCACTGGGAACGGCCGATATTGACTGACAGCGGCGGCTTCCAGGTGTTCAGTCTGGGTGCCCTGCGGCAGATCAACGAAGAGGGGGTCCGTTTTCAATCCCATCTCGACGGCTCGAGTCAGGTGCTGACACCCGAATCATCGATAGCCGTTCAGGAGGCCCTGGGCGCCGATATCATCATGGCGTTCGACGAGTGTATTCCCTATCCCTCAACCCGCGAGTACGTGGCGGCATCGACCGAACGCTCGACCCGCTGGGCCCGCCGTTGCAAGGAAGTCCGGCAAAGTGAGGATGGCGCCGCCCTCTTTGGCATCGTGCAGGGAGGAATGCATGCCGACCTGCGGGCGAAAAGCGCCGCCGACCTGCTGCAGATCGGCTTTGACGGCTATGCCGTCGGCGGTCTCTCCGTCGGAGAAGAGGCGCACCTGATGTACAACGTGATGGATGTGACGCTGCCCCTGCTGCCGGCCCATCGGCCGCGCTATGTCATGGGGGTGGGAACTCCGGAAAACCTGATTGAGGGAGTAAGTCGCGGGGTCGATATGTTTGACTGCGTCATGCCGACCCGCAATGCCCGCAACGGCGTGTTGTTCACCACCTTCGGCAGGGTCAGCATTAAACAGGCCCGCTATCTCGAGGATCCGCTGCCCATTGATCCCGAGTGCACCTGCTACGTCTGTCGCAATTACAGCCGGGCATACCTGCGGCACCTGTACCAGTGCAACGAAATTCTTGCCTCGGTGCTCAATACCCACCATAACCTGCACTATTATCTGCAGTTGATGGCGGAGGCCCGGACCGCCATCGAAACCGGCCGGTTCACCGGGTTCAAGCGCCAATTTTACGCCCGGCGCGATACCGCGACCAGCGCGGAAAATGAATAACAAACGATCACAACCTAAACCAGGGAGGATATGACAATGAATCTGTTTGGAGCGACCGAAGCTTTCGCAATGGCCGGCAATGCCGGCGCCCAGCAAGGAGCGCGCCCCGGCTACGAGGGGATCATCATGCTGGTGATCATGTTCGCTATTTTCTATTTTCTGCTGATCCGGCCGCAGCAGAAGCGGGCCAAGCAACACAAGGAACTGGTCGAATCGCTCAAGGTCGGCGACCAGGTGGTGACTGCCGGCGGGATGCATGGCAAGGTGGCTGCCGTCCAGGAGAACGTGGTGACTCTGGAAGTTGCTACCGGCGTCAAGATCAAGTTCAACAGAGCTTCCATCGTCTCCACGACCAGGCAAGAGCAGTAAGGAACCTACTGAAATGGCCGGCGGTCGCCTGGTGGCTGCCGGCAAGATGCCGAAAGGAGATAATTACTGCCATGACCAAGGGTTTCAAATGGCGGGGACTGCTGGTTCTGGTCTGCCTGGTTCTCTCGCTCGTTTCCCTGGCCCCCACGCTCTTCCGGGATAGCCTCCCCGATTGGTGGAAAAAGGCCTTCGACCCCATTCATTTGGGCCTCGACCTGCAGGGTGGCATGCACCTGGTGCTCGGCGTCGATGTAGATAAGGCAGTGGAAGGCCGTCTCGACAGTATCGTCGACCAGACGGAAAGCCTGCTGCGGGAAAAAGATATCATCTTCAAACGGGTCGATCGTCAGGCCGCCGAACGTCTGGCTGTCACGGTTTACGATGAGGCGGCCGGTGCGCAGGTGGATGCGCTCATGAAGGAGAATTTCCCCTCCCTCGAGCCGTTGACGATTACGGCCGAAGGCGGTTTTATCCAGAAGGATTACCGCCTGAGCACCCGCGAAGTGGAGAGTATCAAGGATTACGCGGTGCGCCAGGCTCTGGAGACCCTGCGCAACCGCGTCGACCAGTTCGGTGTCAGCGAGCCGACTCTCCAGCGGCAGGGCGAAAACCGCATCCTGATCCAGCTCCCCGGCATCAAGGACCCGGACCGTGCCATCTCCCTACTCGGCAAGACCGCCCGCCTTGAGTTCAAAATGGTGGCCGAGGATATCGATCCGCAGCAGGCCGTCAAGGGAAACTTGCCCCCCGGAACGCAGCTTCTCTATGAGCGTAGGGTGGATCGCCAGACGGGGGCGACGACCGAGGTGCCGATCGTGGTCCAGGAAAAAACGATCATGACCGGTGACCTGCTCGCCGATGCCCAGGTGCGGATCGATACCCGGTTCAACGAGCCTTACGTGGCAATCGATTTCAATTCGCTCGGGGCCAAACGCTTTGATCAGATCACCGCCGCCAACGTCGGCAAGCGCATGGCCATCGTCCTCGATGATACCGTTTATTCGGCGCCGGTCATTCGTGAACGCATCTCCGGCGGCAGTGCCCAGATCAGCGGCTCATTCTCCGAGCAGGAGGCGACCGACCTGGCCATCGTGCTGCGGGCCGGCTCGCTGCCGGCGCCGGTCGAGATCCTCGAGAACCGCACTGTCGGTCCCTCTCTCGGCCGCGACTCCATCCAGCAAGGGATTGTCGCCATCCTCCTGGCCGCCGTTCTGGTCGTCGTGGCGATGGCGGCTTATTACAAATGGGCCGGTATAGTCGCCAATGTGGCCCTCGGCCTGAACTTTTTCTTCATCCTCGCAGTCCTCAGCCTGTTCAAGGCGACGTTGACCCTGCCCGGCCTCGCCGGCATCGCTCTGACCCTCGGTATGGCGGTCGACGCCAACGTACTGATCAACGAGCGCATCCGCGAGGAACTGCGTCTTGGCAAGACCGCTAAAGCAGCCATCGAAGCTGGTTACGCCAAGGCTTTTCTGACCATCATCGATTCCAACCTCACCACCCTGCTGGCCGGTGTGATCCTGTTCCAGTTCGGTACCGGGCCGGTCAAAGGGTTCGCTGTCACCCTTTCGGTCGGGATTGTCACCACCCTGTTCACGGCGGTTTTCGTCACCCGACTCATTAACGACTACTTCATGGCCCGCCGTCCGATCACGCGGCTGAGCATCTGACAAGGAGAGGCCGATGGAGCTCATCAGACCGGATACCAACTTTGATTTTGTCGGCAAGCGTAACATTGCCATCATTGCCTCGTGTCTCCTTATTCTGGCCGGGATTGTCTCCCTGGTGGTCAAGGGCGGCCCCGCGTACGGCATCGACTTCGCCGGCGGTACCCTGGTGCAGATCAAGTTCACCCAGGATACCAGCGCCGGTCAGATCCGGGAGGCCCTTCAGGACCTGGATCTGCGGGGGGTGACCATTCAGCAGTTCGGCACCCAGGCCAACGAATTCCTGGTGCGTACCCAGGAATCGAGCGCTTCGCTGGAAGGGCTCTCCTCCAAGGTCCAGGCATCCCTGGAGAAGAGTTACGGCGCCGGCAAGGTAGAGGTTCGCCGTACTGAGATGGTCGGGCCTCAGGTCGGCAAGGACCTGCGCAACCAGGGGGTGCAGGCGCTGCTCGTCGCCATCGCCGGCATGCTTGTCTATGTCTCCTTCCGTTTCGAGTTCCGTTTCGGGGTAGGCGCGGTCATCGCTCTGGCGCACGACGTGCTCGTCACGTTGGCGGCTTTTTCGTTGCTCAACAGGGAGATCGACCTGACCGTCGTCGCCGCCTTTCTGACCATTATTGGCTACTCGGTCAACGACACGGTCGTCATCTGCGACCGGATCCGCGAGAACAGAGGGAAGCACCCCAAGGAGGGCCTGATCCCTCTCATCAACCGCAGTATCAACGAGACACTTTCACGCACCATCATGACTTCCGGCGTCACCCTGCTGGCAGTCTTGGCCCTTTATTTTCTCGGCGGCAGCGTCATCCAGAACTTCGCCCTCGCCATGTTGATCGGGATGGTGGCCGGCGTCTACTCGACGATCTTCATAGCCAGCCCGGTGATCATCTACTGGGAGAATTTCAAGACGCGGAAAACCGCCGCTGTAGAATGAAAGGAAGACCCATATGAAAAAGGAAACCTTATTCCTCGTCGTCATCGTGCTGGTAGTCGGCGTCCTCGTGGGAATTCTCGTCAGCAAGGCGGGCAAGGGACCGGGCAAAACTGCTCAGGCGCCGTCTGCCCCGCCGCAGGTCGCAGCTCCTGGGGTAAATCAGCAGCAGACGATCCAGATGCTCGAGGGGCTCGTGGCCAAGGACCCCAATAACCGCAACGCCTGGGTCGAACTGGGCAACAATTATTTCGACAGCGACCAGCCGGTCAAGGCGATCGAGGCCTATGGCAAGGCCCTGGCGCTCGGTCCCGAGGATCCCAATGTCCTGACCGACCAGGGACTCATGTTCCGGCGCCTGGGTCAGTACGACCGGGCCATCGAAAATTTCAGCAAAGCCAATGCGATCGATCCTCGCCATCTTCAAAGTCTCTTTAATATGGGGGTGGTCTACCGCTACGATCTGCAGGATTTTCGCAAGGCCAATGATGCCTGGAGCAAGTATCTGGCGCTCAACCCCACGGGTCCTGGTGCCGACCAGATCCGGGCCGAGATGCAGGCATTGGGGCAGCTGCTGGGGACCGGTACGGCCCCCGCTCCCTTGAGCAAGTAGACGAGCGCCGCCAACCATTTATTCACCCCGCCGGGCCGGAGAACAGTATCTCCGGCCCGCTTTGTCTTCAGGGCAGAACTGCATGGAAGCGATAACTTCTCGCCACTGGCTGTCGCGACAGAGCGACCTCTCGCCGGCAGCCATCGCGCAGCTTGCCAGCGAGCTCAAACTGGCGCCGTTGACCGCACGCGTACTGGCCCTGCGCGGCATGGTCAGCCCCGAGGCGGCCAGCGCATTCATGCAGAGCTCCCTTGCTTCGCTCCCCGATCCTTTTTTGCTGCCGGGGATGAGCCGCGCCGTGCAGCGTCTGGCTGTCGCCATCGAGCGGGGCGAACGGATTGCCGTACATGGCGATTACGACGTCGACGGCATCACCGGCACTGCCCTGCTGGTGGAAACCCTGCGGTTGCTTGGCGCCGACACCGAGTGCCACATCCCCCTGCGGCTGAGGGACGGTTACGGCCTCTCCGCCGACGCTCTGCGTCAGGCGGCCGCCGGCGGCGCCAAGGTCGCTCTTTCCGTCGATTGCGGCGTCTCGGCGGTTGCCGAGGCGCACCTGGCGCTTGAGCTCGGCCTCGATCTCATTATTACCGATCACCACCAGCCGCCGGAAACCCTGCCTGCTGCCCTCGCCATCATCAATCCGCACCTGCCGGAAAACCGTTTTCCCTTCAGGGACCTGGCCGGAGTCGGCGTTGCTTTTCTCCTGCTGGTGGCATTGCGCAAGATCCTGCGCGAAAGGGGCTTCTTTGCTGCCCGGCCGGAGCCGGATCTGCGCCGCGGCCTCGATCTGGTGGCTCTCGGTACCATCGCCGATGTGGTCCCCCTGCAAGGGGTGAATCGCATCCTCGTCCGGGCCGGCCTGAAAAGCATGAACAATAGCGACCGGCCGGGGCTACGGGCGCTCAAGGAGGTTGCGGCCGTCAGTGAGGTGAGTTGCGGCAATGTCGCCTTCCGTCTGGCGCCCCGCCTGAATGCGGCCGGCCGCCTCGAGGATGCGCTCCTCGGCGTCGATCTGCTGCTAGAATCATCGCCCGAGCGGTCGCAGCCGATGGCCAGGCTGCTCGATGATTTCAACCGGGAACGACAGGAAATTGAGCAGGAAGCCCTCCGGCAGGCCGTGGCTCACCTGGAGGCCGAGAAGTTCGCCGGGAGATACTCCATTGTTCTGGCCGATTCTCGCTGGCACCCGGGGGTGATCGGCATTGTCGCCAGCCGCCTGGTCGAGCGCTACCACCGGCCGGCAGTACTCATCGCCCTCGAAAACGGCAAGGGTAAGGGGTCCGCGCGCTCAATCGCCGGATTTCACCTGTACCAGTCCCTTGAGCGTTGCCGTCGCCATCTGACCGGTTTTGGCGGGCATGCTTTCGCCGCCGGTCTCTCCATTGCCGAGGATGAAGTGGAAGTCTTTGCCGCCGCCTTCGAAGAGGTGGCGCGGGAGTGTCTCAGGGAAGGAGATCTTCAGCCCCGCGTTCTGCACGATGGAGAAATTCTGCTGGAGGAATTGAACGAATCCGCAGTCCGTCAGCTTGCCGAACTGGCGCCCTTTGGGATGGGCAACCCTGAACCTTCCTTCCTGGCTTGTGGGGGCCGGGCGCAGCAGGTCCAGACGCTGGGCGGCAAACATCTGCGTTTCACTCTCCGCCAGGGGGGCTACAGCCTTCCCTGCATCGCTTTCGGCATGGCCGAGCGACAACAGGACCTGGTCGGGGAGTTGGACCTGCTATTTACCCCTGTTCTCAACGAGTGGCGCGGGAAGGTTTCGGTTCAGTTGCGGCTGAAGGATTTCCGCCCGGCAGAGTGATGGGCTACTGGTAAGTGCAGGCAGTTGGGGGGCAGGGGCCCTGCTGGAGGGGCTCAGGAGTTGGGGGCGCGGGTCCCCTTGAGGTGGACGAACCAGTAGGCAAAGGCGACGAAGACGACGCCGCCGAGGATGTTGCCGAGGGTGACCGGCAGCAGGTTGGCGAAAAAGAAGCTCCCCCAGTTCAGGCCAGGCTCCGTCAGCTGGAGTTCGCCGGCGAGGAAGAGGCCGGTGGGGATGAAGTACATGTTGGCTACCGAATGCTCGAAGCCGCTGGCGACGAAGGCCATAATCGGCGCGTAACAGGCAAGCAGCTTGCCGGTGACGTCCCGGGCCGCGGTCGCCATGAAAACCGCCAGGCAGACCAGCCAGTTGCAGAGGATGCCGCGAACCAGGGCGACATCGAAGGGCAGGTGGCTCTTGGTGACGGCGATGCGGATGGAGTATTCGGCCAACTCCCCTGTCTGCCAGAGATTGGACCGGAACATGAGCCAGGCGAAGAAGACTGAGCCGGCCAGATTGCCGGCGATGACCACCGTCCAGTTCTCCGCCAGCTTCGCCCAGGTGATCTCGCCGTGCAGCGCAGCCTTGGCCAGCAGGCTGTTGCCGGTGAAAAGTTCGGCACCGCAGACCACCACCAGCATCAGGCCGAGAGAGAAGACGCTGCCCCCGACCAGCCTGGCGATGCCGGTGCCGACGAAGGCGGCGGCATCTTGCGTCACCACCGTCGCCAGTTGTGAGCCGAAGGCGATATAGAAGCCGGCCAGCAGGCTGAGCACGACGGTGCGCGACAGGGGCTGCGTGGTGACCCGTTTGCCGCTTTCGACGAGGGCCTGAACGGTTTCGGCGGGGGTAAGAAAGTTTTTAATCAAAGCCCTGCCTCTTTCGCGACCTTTTCCCAGGCGGGAAGGCTGCGCTCGATGATGGCGGCGTCGATACAGTAGGCGATGCGGAAATGGCCCGGCGCACCGAAGCCGGCCCCCGGCACGAGCAGAATGTTGTGTTTCTGCGCCAGTCGGACGAAGGCGACGTCGTCCTCCAGCGGCGAGCGGGGAAAAAGGTAGAAGCCGCCGCCGGGTTTGACCATGCGGAAGCCGAGGCCGGTGAGGTGATCGTAGAGGCGGTCGCGTTTTACCCGGTATTCCTCGATGTCGACGCTCACCCGCTGCAGTTTGGTCACCAGGCGCTGCATGAGGGCCGGGGCATTGACGAAGCCGAGGACCCGGTTGCAGAAAACCGCTCCCTCGATGAACCGCCCGGCATCGTGCAGCTCAGGATTGACGGCCAGGTAACCGATGCGCTCACCGGGCAGGGCAAGATCCTTGGAGTGGGAGGTGACGATCACCGAGTTGCGGATGCAGCCGAAAATGCCGGGAACCTCGGCGCCGTCGTAGGCGAGGCGGGCGTACGGCTCGTCGGAGATGACGTAGATCTGCCGGTCCAGTTCCCGCTCCTTGCGGGTGAGCAACTTTCCCAGTGCTGCCAGGCTCGCCTGCGGGTAAATGACCCCGGTCGGGTTGTTGGGAGAATTGACGATGATGGCCCGGGTGTTGGGGCCGACCGCCGCTTCGATGGCGTTGAGATCGAGCTGGAAGGTTTCACGGTCGGTCCAGACCTCCCGGGTCACGCCGCCGTGATTGTCGACGTAGAACTTGTATTCGACGAAATAGGGGGCAAGAATGATGACCTCCTCGCCCGGATTGAGAATAGTCTTCAAAACCACGTTGAGGGCGCCGCCGGCGCCGCAGGTCATGACCACATGCCGTGCTTCCAGCGGCAGCGGTGATTTCTCCGAGAGCAGTTCGGCCACCGCCGAGCGGGTTTCCTCATAGCCTGCATTGTTCATGTAACGGTGCATCCCCGGCAGCGGGTGCTGCGCCAGTTCCAGCAGCTCCCGGCGGAACGCCTCGGGCGGCTCCACCGAAGGGTTGCCGAGGGTGAAATCGAAGACATTCTCCTCACCGTGAATCTGGCGCAGCATTGCCCCCTCCTCGAACATCTTGCGGATCCAGGAAGAACGCTCGATGCAGCCTTGCACCTTGATGGCTATGGTCATTGTGGACTCCTTGGATTGTCTGAATTGAATGGCCCGCAGTTTAGCCGGGCAATCGGTGGACGGTCAAGGGGAAAGGGACACCCGCGGCCGGTGCATCAAACGAAGGGAAAAAACAAGGCTTTTGCGTTGATTTTTGCGCAGCGATACGCTAGATTTCCAGCTCCATGGCCCAATTAAAGGGGGTGACGGCTTGACCCGGAAAAATCTCAACGAATTGCGGCGGCAGATCGACGCCATCGACGATCAGATTCTGGATCTCCTCAACCGGCGGGCCGGCGTGGTCATCGAAGTTGGACGTGCCAAGGCCGGTGAGCAGAAAGAATTTTACGTTCCGAGCCGGGAGCAGGCGATCTACGAGCGGCTGACCGCTGCCAGTGCAGGCCCCTTTCCCAAGGAGGCGATCCGCCGGGTTTTTCGCGAGATCATCTCTGCCTCGCTTTCCCTCGAACAGCCGATGAAGGTGGCGTTTCTCGGGCCGCAGGCAACCTTCACCCATGTGGCGGCCATGCAGCAGTTCGGTTTTTCCGCCCAACTTGTGCCCCAGAAAAGCATTCCGGCCGTCTTCGACGAGGTGTTGCGGGGGCGAGCCCACTACGGCGTCGTGCCGGTGGAGAACTCCAACGAGGGGGTCGTTTCGCACACCCTCGACATGTTCATGGAGTCGGACCTGAAAATCAACGCCGAGATTCTGTTGGCGATCTCGCACGATCTTCTCTCCCGCTCCGGCCGCATCGAGGACGTGCGCAAGGTCGTCTCCCATCCCCAGGCGCTGGCCCAATGCCGCAAATGGCTCGAGGAAAACCTGCCGGACGTTCCTTTGGTTGACGTCGCCAGTACCGCCCTGGCGGCGCAAATGGCGGCCGAGGATGAGACGGCGGCAGCGGTGGCCAGCGAGATGGCTGCGACGCTCTACGGTCTGCAGGTTCTCAAGCCGAAGATCGAGGACAATCCCAACAATTTTACCCGCTTCCTGGTCATTGGCACAAAAACCCCCGAGCGAAGCGGCCGCGACAAGACCTCGGTCATGTTCAGCACCAAGGATGAGCCCGGAATCCTCTACCGCATGCTCGAACCGTTCAGCAAGCGCGGCATCAACCTCTCCAAAATCGAGAGCCGGCCGATGAAGAAGAAGGCCTGGGAATACATCTTCTTTCTCGACATGGAGGGGCATATCGCCGAAGAGGGTGTTTTTGCCGCTATCGAAGAGCTCAACGGGTATTGCCAGTTTCTCAAGGTGCTCGGCTCATATCCGCGAGCACGTTAAAGGCCGTTCGATGACCGACAGCAGCGTGGACAAACTCTTCATCCCTCGACTCGCGATCATCGGCGTCGGCCTGATCGGCGGCTCCCTGGCGCTGGCCCTCAAGGCGGCCGGCGCCGTTGGTGAGGTGGTCGGCATCGGCCGCGGCCAGGCCAATCTCGAGAAGGCCCTCGACCTCGGTGTGGTCGACCGGATCACCCGGGACGCCGCTGCCGGCGTGCGCGACGCCGACCTGGTTTTTCTGGCGACCCCGGTCCTCACGCTGTCTGAGGTGGCGGCGGCCATCGCGCCACACCTGAAGCCCGGGGCGATTCTGACCGACGGCGGCAGCGTCAAGGGGAGCGTGGCGCGCGCCATCGAACCGCTGCTGCCGCCCGGTGTTCATTTCGTTCCCGGCCACCCCATTGCCGGCACCGAAAAAAGCGGGGCCGAAGCCGCCTTCGCCACCCTCTATCGCAGGCGGCGCTGCATTCTCACCCCTACCGACAGGACCGACCGCGGCGCCCTCGATCTGGTGCGGCGGGTCTGGGAGACTGCCGGCAGCGAGGTGGTGCTGATGGATGTGGAAAAACACGACCGGGTGCTCGCCGCCATCAGCCACCTGCCGCACATGGTGGCCTATTCGCTGGTCAACGCGGTCAGCACCTACGATCGCTACGAAGAGAATATCCTCGAATATTCCGCCGGCGGGTTTCGCGATTTCACCCGTATCGCCTCCTCGGATCCGACCATGTGGCGGGACATCGCCCTGACCAATCGGGACGCCCTGCTGGAGATGATGGAGCGTTTCGAGCGGTTCTTCGCCGAGCTTAAGGAGGATGTTCGCAGCGGCGAAGGCGAGAAGCTGTTCGAGTTTTTCCTGCGCTCCAAGGAGAGCCGGGATGCGATTCTCTAGATTCGGCTAATGGCAAAGGGCTAAAGGCTAATGGTTTAAACCCCTGAGTCCCTTGCCCTTTGCCTTTAGCCCTTGGCCCTTAACCGAGGTTTGCCATGTCCCAGACCCGCACCGTCCACCCCGCCGCCGGCATGCGCGGCGAGATCGTCGTCCCCGGCGACAAGTCGATTTCCCACCGCTCCATCATGCTCGGCTCGCTCGCCGAGGGAACCACGATCGTGCGCGGATTCCTGCACGGCGAGGACAATCACGCCACGCTCAAGGCCTTTCGCGCCATGGGGGTGACGATCGAGGAGCTTGCCGACGGCGTCCTGCGCATCGAGGGGAAGGGACTCGACGGTCTGGCCGAGCCCGCCGACGTCATCGACTGCGGCAACTCGGGGACAACCATCCGCCTGATGACCGGTCTGCTGGCCGGGCAGGCCTTCTTTTCCGTGCTGACCGGCGACCGCTACCTGCGCAAGCGCCCGATGAAGCGGGTGGTCGGTCCTCTGGCGTCGATGGGTGCCCGTATCTGGGGACGCCGTGGGGGAGACCTGGCGCCGCTGGCGATTCAGGGCGGCGGGCTCAGGGCGATGGCGTACGATTCCCCGATTGCCAGCGCCCAGGTCAAGTCCGCTCTGCTGCTGGCGGGACTGTACGCCGAAGGGGTGACCACGGTCCGTGAACCGCATCTTTCCCGCGATCACAGCGAGCGGATGCTGGCCTATTTCGGTGCCGACGTGCGGCCTTTTCCGGGCGGCGTTTCCGTAACCGGACGGCCGCGGCTCACCGGCCGGGAGGTGCAGGTGCCCGGCGACATTTCTTCGGCCGCTTTCTTCATGGTTGCCGCCCTGATCACCCCCGGCTCGGAGCTGCTGATCCGCAACGTCGGGGTGAACCCGACCCGCAGCGGCATTGTCGATATCCTGCGAGCGATGGGCGGAAATCTGGAGTTGCTTAACGAGCAGGAGGTCTCAGGGGAGCCGGTTGCCGACGTGCTGGTCCGCAGCAGCGCACTCAGGGGGATCGAGATCGGCGGCGACGTGGTGCCGCGGGCCATTGACGAATTCCCGGTGATCAGCGTTGCCGCCGCCTTCGCCGAGGGGACCACGGTGATCCGCGATGCCCGTGAGCTGCGGGTCAAGGAGACCGACCGTATCGCCGCCATGACTTCGGAACTGAACCGGCTGGGGGGGAAGGTCGAAGCCCGCGAGGACGGCATGGTAGTCGAGGGGGGCGAAGGTCTGGCTGGTGGGGATGTCTCCTCCCACGGTGACCATCGTATCGCCATGAGCATGGCGGTAGCGGCGCTGCGCGCTGCGGCGCCGGTCACCATAGACGATACGGAGTGCACGGCCACCTCGTTCCCCAATTTCTGGGAACTGCTGGATTCTGTGAGGGGTGAGGCGTGAGGCATGAGGCGCAGCGCGAGCTGATCATCGCCATCGACGGTCCTTCCGGGGCCGGCAAGAGTACCTTGAGCAAACTCCTGGCCGCCAGGCTGGGTTATGTCAATATCGACACCGGCGCCATGTACCGCAGTGTGGCTATCGCTGCCCGCCGCCTCGGGATCGACCCAGCCGACAGCGAGGCATTGACTCGGCTGTGCGCTGATCTGCACATCGAATTCATCCGCAATAACGGGGAGGAACGGGTGTTTCTCGACGGCGAGGACGTTTCCGCCGCAATCCGTACTCCGGAGGTCAGTCTGCTAACCTCGAAGGTGGCTGCTTGCCCGGCAGTGCGAGAGGCGATGGTTCGGTTGCAGCGAGAGATGGGTGCCCGCGGCGGCGTGGTGCTCGAAGGTCGAGACATCGGCAGTGTGGTCTTCCCGCAGGCCGAGGTGAAGTTCTTTCTGGTGGCAACCGCCCGCGAGCGTGGCCGGCGCCGCTACGAAGAACTCAGGGCCAAGGGGCTCGACGTTGATCTCGATCAGACCATTGCAGAAGTCGAGGCCCGTGATGCCGCCGACAGTGCCCGGGAGCATGCCCCCCTCCTGCAGGCGCCCGACGCCTTACCGATCGATTCTACGGCCATGAGCATCGACGAGGTTCTGGTTGAGATGCTGCGAATCATAGAAGAGAGGCGCCAGACCAGAGGCTGAGGAAAGATGCAAGAAGGAGCCTCTTGTCTTTTGTCTCGGGCCTGTTGACCCAGGTCTTGAATCTTGTGTCTTGTGTCACCCCTCACCAATCGCGGGTCACCGATTTATGAAAATCATTCTTGCCGAAAGTGCCGGCTTTTGCTTCGGCGTCAAACGCGCGACCAGCATGGCCTTCGACGCCGCTGAGCATTATCACCAGATCTGTTCCCTCGGACCGATCATCCACTCCCCGCAACTGGTCAAGAAGCTCGAGGAAAAGGGGGTCAGGGTGATCGGGAACGTTGAGGAAATCCCGGAGGGAGCGGTCATTATCCGCTCGCATGGGGTAACCTCTGCCGAACTCGACGACATTCTCGCACGTGAATTGAATATCGTCGATGCGACCTGTCCTTTTGTCAAGAAGGCCCAGGACCATGCGGCGCTGTTGAGCCGTGAAGGGTATGTCGTCATCCTGGTCGGCGAGGCGGAACACCCGGAGGTGCAAGGGATTGTCTCCTATGCCCGTGACGGCGAAGTGTTTGTGGTGGCCGACCGGCACCAGGCCGAAGAACTGCCGCGCAAAAGCCGCATCGGCGTGGTCGCCCAGACCACCCAGTCTTTCGAGAATCTGCGCCAGGTCGTCGAGGTCTGCCTGGAAAAAAGCAAGGAACTGCGGGTCTTCAATACCATCTGCAGTGCCACCACCGTGCGCCAGAACGAGGCGCGGAACATTGCCCGGCAAGTCGACATGATGCTGGTGATCGGCGGTTTCAACAGCGCCAATACGAACCGGCTAGCCCAGATCTGCCTTGAAATCCAGCCGCGGACACATCATGTGGAAACGGCCGAGCAGATCGAGCCGGCGTGGTTTGTCGAAGTTTCGACGGTCGGCATTACCGCTGGTGCTTCCACTCCTCGCTGGATCATCGACGAGGTCATGGAGCGGGTCGGCCTGCTGGGAAAATAAAATTTGTTTTTTTAAAGTCGTTATGATATCTTCACGCTCCATGGCCAAGAGCCACGGCTGTCGATTGGCGACAGGAAAATACCCAGGGGGTCACATCTCTAATGGTTGAAAACAAGAAAAAGCTCAACAAGGAAGTCCAGGCCGGATTCGGCGACGAAGAAAATGAATTCGGTGAAATGGAGCAGAGCTTTGAAGCTCTCTTTGAAGAAAGTCTGCAGGCACTGAACGTCGGTGATGTCGTCAAGGGAACCATCGTTCAGGTCAATCCCGATTCGGTCATCGTCGATGTCGGTTTCAAGTCTGAGGGTGTGATTCCCCTCAGCGAATTCTTCGATGAAAAAGGCGCGCTCATCGTCCAGGTCGGTGACGTGTATGATGTTCTGGTCGAGCGCACCGAGAGCGAAACGGGCCTGATCAGCCTCTCCAAGGAAAAAGCAGATCGCCAGAAGATCTGGAATTCCCTTGAGGAGGGTGCGGTGGTCGATGGCCGTATCGTTTCCCGGATCAAGGGGGGCCTCGCTGTCGATATCGGCGTCAATGCTTTCCTCCCCGGTTCCCAGGTCGATCTGCGTCCTGTCCGCAATCTCGACAAGCTGCTCGGTGAGACCTTCAAGTTCAAGATCATCAAGCTCAACAAGCGCCGTGGCAACATTGTGCTCTCCCGCCGCGTTCTTCTCGAAGACCAGCGTGAGAACCTGCGTTCCGACACACTGAAAACCCTGGAAGAGGGTCAGGTGGCTGATGGCGTGGTCAAGAATCTCACCGACTACGGGGCTTTTATCGACCTGGGCGGGATCGACGGTCTGTTGCACATCACCGACATGTCGTGGGGCCGCGTCAGCCATCCCTCGGACATCCTGGCCGTAGGCGACAAAATTAAGGTCAAGGTTCTCAAGTTCGACCGCGAGAAAGAGCGGGTTTCGCTTGGTCTGAAGCAGATCGCTCCTGATCCCTGGCTCGATGTTGAGCAGAAATTCCCGGTGGGTATCCGGGTTAAGGGCAAGGTTGTCAGCTTGACCGACTATGGGGCATTCGTCGAGCTCGAAGAAGGGGTCGAGGGACTCATCCACGTTTCGGAGATGAGCTGGACCAAGCGCATCAAGCACCCCAACAAGGTGCTCAATATTGGCGACGAAGTCGAGTCGGTCGTGCTGGCCCTCGATATCCCCAATCGCCGTATCTCGCTGGGTCTCAAGCAGGCAGAACCGAACCCCTGGGAAGTCATTGGCGAGAAGTTCCCCATCGGCACCATCATCGAGGGGCAGGTCAAGAACATCACCGATTTCGGCATTTTTGTCGGCGTTGACGAGGGGATTGACGGACTGGTCCACATCTCCGACCTTTCCTGGACCAAGCGCATCAAGCATCCTTCCGAACTGTACAAGAAGGGGGATATCGTCAAAGCGGTGGTGCTGAACATCGACCGGGAAAATGAGAGGTTTTCTCTCGGCATCAAGCAGTTTACTCCCGATCCCTGGCAGGCCATTCCGGTTCGTTATGCACCGGGTACCATCGTCCGTGGACAAGTTACCTCGGTAACCGATTTCGGCATCTTCCTCGAGATTGAGGAAGGAATCGAAGGACTGATTCACGTTTCGGAAATCAGCAAGGAAAAAATCGATACGCCGAAGAACTTCGCCAAGGTGGGTGATGAACTGGAAGCTGTCGTCCTGAACGTCGACACGATGGAGCGCAAGATTGCCCTCTCCATCAAGCATCTGGCCGACCGGAAAGAAAAGGCGGAGGTCGATGCCTTCCTCGGCGCCCAGAAAAACGCCACCTCCAATCTCGGGGCCCTGCTGCAGGGTGCCATGGAGAAAGCACACGGCGAAAAGGGCGAGGAATAAGCGAGCTGATCCATCTGTAGCCCCCGCAGTCTGAAGGATTGCGGGGGCTCTGTTATTTCGGGGCTCGTCCCATGACAAAAAGACCTTTTCTGATGGCCCTGCTGCTTCTCGGCGCCGTCTTTGTATTCTTCGTTGCGCTGGTCTTTGCCATCAGCAGTATCATGGGTCGTGCTGACAGCTTGCCGATCGGCAAGAAAGTCGGCGTGATCGAAGTGACTGGCGTTATTGCCGTATCGAAGGATATCATCGACCAGTTGATCGATTTTCGCGACGATGATACCGTCAAGGCCATCGTCCTGCGGGTTGACTCTCCTGGCGGCGGCGTCGGACCATCCCAGGAAATCTACGAGGAGGTCCGCAAAACGATCGATGTTAAGCCCGTCGTCGTTTCCATTGGGTCGGTTGCCGCCTCCGGGGGATATTACATCGCCGTGCCTGCCCGGCGGATTCTCGCTAATCCCGGATCGATTACCGGCAGCATCGGGGTCATTATGGAGTTCACCAATTTTCAGGAACTCCTGCAAAAGATCGGCCTGCGCAGCGACGTAGTCAAGAGCGGGGAACACAAGGACATCGGTTCGCCGATTCGTCCGATGACCGAGTCGGACCGAAAAATACTACAGACAATGATCGATGACGTCCATTCGCAGTTTATCGATGCTGTAGCCGAGGGTCGTAAAATAGACCCGGCTATCGTTCGCACTCTTGCCGACGGTCGCATTTTTACGGGGCGTCAGGCCATGGCGGCCGGGTTGGTAGATGAACTGGGCAACCTGCAGGACGCCATCGATGTGGCGGCAGAACTCGCCGGCATCGAGGGGCAGCCCAAGGTGGTCTACCCGCCCGAGGAAAAATCGGGGATTCTGGATTATCTGGTCCAGGAAACTATTAGCCAGTTGCGGCACGGCCTGCAGGGTCAGGGCTCGCCGGGCCTGCGTTATATTTGGTCGGGAATTGACTAGGAGGTCGGTATTTATGACGAAGAGCGAATTGGTTGAGAGCCTGTCCTTCACCGATGTTGGACTCAACAAAAAAGAAGCCGAATTGATCGTCAATACGATTTTCGACACCATCGGTGATGCCCTCATCAGCGGCGATCGGGTCGAGATCCGCGGTTTCGGTTCCTTCACCATCCGCGAGCGCGACGCTCGTGAGGCGCGGAATCCCAAAAGCGGCGACGTCGTCAAGATTGCCGCCAAGAAGACACCGTTTTTCAAGACTGGCAAGGAACTCCGCGAGCGAGTCAACAACGGTTAGACAGTTGGCTTAACACCAATCCGCGGTTCGGCATTTAACTCGGCAGGAGAGAGTCTTGGCCTGTGAGTCGTTGACGCATCTGGCAATATCCCGGGAATGGGTC
Source organism: Desulfuromonadales bacterium (assembly GCA_035620395.1). Classification (NCBI taxonomy): domain Bacteria; kingdom Pseudomonadati; phylum Thermodesulfobacteriota; class Desulfuromonadia; order Desulfuromonadales; species Desulfuromonadales bacterium. The sequence goes on from DASPGW010000095.1 coordinate 34,282, forward strand.
GGTGAGCCGCTTGAGCTGGCGCCGGGTACTGCCGTTGCTCGTTTGTTGACCCGTCCGGAAATGGCCGCTGATGACCGAGGGCTGGTTCACGGCGGATTCGCCTTCGGTCTGGCCGATTATGCGGCGATGCTGGCGGTCAATGACCCTTACGTTGTCCTGGGTGCCGCTGAGACTCGATTTCTGGCTCCGGTCCGGGTAGGTGAGGTGCTGACAGCCCGTGCGGTTGTCGAATCGGCGGAGGGTAAAAAGCGCCTGGTCAAATGCTCGGTGACCACGGATCGGGAGGTTCTTGCCGCTACGTTTACCTGCTTCGTCCTTCCTCGGCACGTTTTCGATACTTAGGAGCAAGATGCAAGATTTAAGATGCAAAAGGCATGGTCTTGCATCTTGAGCCTTGATAAACGAAAAATGCCCCGCCATCATGGACGGGGCATTTTTCGTAACATTGGCATACATGCCTATTATCAATGTGCTCCGGGATGCCGACCATTTCTCAAGGTCCGGACCTTGCAAAGATACCCGCCTTTGAAAGCCGTTTCAGGCGTCCCACTCGTCGGTGGGCTGGCTCACCACGGCCTTGACCAAGGACATTAACTGAGCTGTTGGTCGGTGCCTCAAGCTTGGTATCGTGCATCCCAGAGTATTTCAGTGAGCGTTTAATTTGTTTATTCTTATGCTATCACTGCTTGTCGACCTGTCAAGGGCCGCGTATTGTTTTGCCGGCCGGCTGTCTTAATGGCGCAACGCCATTGCCTCCCGCAGTCGGCGACGAGCCATCTGCATGGCCGCCTCCCGGGGATAAAGGTTTTCTTCGGTCACGACCTCAAGGAGCTTGCGGGTATTGCTCGTCAACTTTTCCTTGATGGTTATCATCGCCTGTCGTTCGTCCCCGCCGCTGTATTCGACAGCGGCGCAGATGACTCCCCCAGCATTGGCGATGAAATCCGGGATGCAGAGGACCCCCCGCTCGTGCAGCATGCGCTCGGCCTCTTCGGTTACCGGGATATTGGCACCTTCGATAATGATGCGAGCCTTTACCCGATGGACGTTGGCAACCGTGATTACGTCCGGTCTTGCGGCCGGGATCAGCAGGTCGCAGGGGAGTTCGACGAGCTCTGGCCCCTTGAGTCGCCGAGCATCCGGATAGGCAAGAACCGTCCCTTTTTCTTCTTTTATGCGGGCCAGCTCCGTCACGTCAAGCCCTTCCTGCCGGTATATGGCGCCGGAAGAATCGCTGGCCGCCACCAGTCGGATGCCCATGTCGGCGAGAAAACGGGCCGCATGCCGGCCGACGTTGCCGAATCCCTGTATCGCCAGGGTGGCGTCCGCAATCATAATGCCGGCGAAGGGGAGGGCGAGTCCGGCCACCTGGGCGAGCCCGTAGCCCGTGGCACCGATCTCGTCGAGGGGAATGCCGCCAAGGCTACGGGGGCGGCCGATGCAACGGCCGATCTCTTCGTAAATCCAGCCCATGCAGCGTTCGTCCGTACCCATGTCCGGCCCGGGAATGTAGTCGACCAGATCGCGGATGCTGCGGGCAAAGGCGCGCAGCAAGGTTTCCTTGTCGGCATGGTGCGGATCGGCCAGGATCCCGGATTTGCCGCCGCCATGCGGGAGTCCGGCCGCCGCATTCTTGAGGGTCATCGCCCTCGCCAGGCGGAAAATCTCGCTCGTACCGATGTCCGACGCCAGCCGAACCCCGCCGATAGCCGGTCCGCAGGCGACATTGTCGATGACGACGATCCCTTTCATCCCGGTTTGCGGATCGTAGAGATGGACCGTTTTGGCCGGTCCCAGCTCGTCAGCCCAGGTGTCGAATATGTCATCTTTGGTCGTCATCGAGAGAAGATCCTGTTCGGGTGGCCTATTTTCAGTATAACGAATGCTGATGACGGCGCAAACCGGGCGGAAATCCCGCCGTGAACGGCAAAAGGGGGCGCGCAGGACAGGCAGGTTGTGCTAATATGCTTCCCTGCGGCCATGAAATACAGGAAGCCTTTACCACAGAGAGCACCGAGAGACCCTGGAGACCACAGAGGAAGCCATAAGCTCAAATCTCTGTGCTCTCGGTTACAAATCTTTGTGAGCGCTGTGGTGAAGATTGTGATTTAGGTAGCTTAAAATTATGCCCCGAACCACCTACCGCTTCACTCCCAACGCCGAAGATGCCGGCATGCGCCTCGACCAGTTCGTCGCCGGCCGCAGTGCCGATCTTTCGCGGACCCTGGTGCGCAAGCTCGTCGACCTGGGTGGGGTGCATATCGGCGGTCGTCGAACCCGCCGCTGTTCCTATCCAGTCCAGGCCGGGGAGATTGTAGAGATCTACGTCGATGGCCTGCCGCTGGAGCCTTACCAGGTAGAGGCAGCGGCAGTCGTCTACCGGGACTCCTATCTGATTGGGGTCGACAAACCGGCCGGGGTCGAGACGCAGCCGACGCCGGCCCGCTTCAAGGGGACGCTCTATGCTGCGCTGCTCGACTATCTGCACGATCCATTTCGTCCGCAGCAGGCGCCTGAACTCGGCATGGTGCAGCGGCTCGACCGGGATACGTCCGGAGTCATGGTCTTCTCCATCCATCCGCGGGCCCATCGCGGGTTGACCGAGGCCTTCGCCGGTCGCCAGGCTCGCAAGCGCTACCTGGCCCTTGTGGCTGGCCGGATGACGGCGCCGGAGGGAGAATTTCGCTCCATGCTGGCCCGCAGTCGGGCGACCAACAAAGTCAAGTCGGTCGAGCGGGGCGGCAAGGAGGCCGTGACCATCTACCGCGTGCTCGAAGAGTTTGCCGCTGCCACGCTGGTCGAAGTGGAGATAGTCACCGGCCGCTCGCACCAGATCCGCGCTCATTTTGCCGAATCCGGTCATCCTCTGCTCGGCGACCAGCGCTATGGTGGCTCCGTCGACCGGCACGGATACCCGATACGGCGGCAGATGCTGCATTCCTGGCGTCTCTCCTTAAAGCATCCGGTCAGCGGCCAGCCCCTTGAGCTGGAGGCGCCGATCCCGGCCGACATGGCGGGACTGCTGGCGGAACTCAGATGTTCTAAAATTCAGTAATTGGTGGTTTGAAAGCTGTCCGTTGTCCGTTGTAAAACCTTGAAACCAATTACAACTGACAACGGCCGGCGCGAAGCGCCTGACAGAGGAAATCCATGCTCCCTTTTCCCGAAATCGATCCCGTCATCGTCCGCATCGGCCCGCTGGCGGTGCGCTGGTACGGCATGATGTACCTGCTAGGCTTTGTCGGCGCCTGGTTCGTCATTCGCAACCTTGCCCGCCGGCGCTCGCTGCCACTGGATGCCGACGGGATTTCCGACCTCCTCTTCTACGGCATTGTGGGGGTCATTCTTGGCGGTCGCCTCGGCTACGTACTCTTCTACAACTCCGCCTACTATTTCCAGCATCCCCTGGAGAGTTTCGCTGTCTGGGAAGGGGGGATGAGCTTTCACGGCGGGTTGCTCGGTGTTGTGGTCGCCGCCATCGTCTTCTGCCACCGTCGAAGACTGCCGATGCTGCTGACCGGCGATATTCTGGTGACGGCAGCCACCATCGGCCTGGGGCTCGGGCGGGTCGGCAATTTCATCAACGGCGAGCTGTGGGGCCGGGTCACCGATGTACCCTGGGGGATGGTCTTTCCCGGCGCCGGTCCGCTGCCGCGCCATCCGAGCCAGCTATACGAGGCTCTGCTCGAAGGGGTGGTCCTGTTCGCCGTGCTCTGGCTTCTGCACCGGCGGCGGTCTGCCCCCGGGATTCCTTTCTTTACCTTTTTTCTGTTATACGGGGCGTTCCGT
>DASPGW010000096.1 GCA_035620395.1 Desulfuromonadales bacterium
ATCTCCAGTTCCCCGAACAGTTCGAGGGCTTCCTCGCGAAAGGTGTCTCCGACCGATCTCATCATGCCATGACCATCTGCACGACCTTGAGCAGCTGCTCGGGCTTGAACGGCTTGACGATCCAGCCGGAAGCGCCGGCGGCCTTCCCTTCCTGCCGCTTGGCCTCCTGGGTTTCCGTCGTCAGCATGATGATCGGCAGGAACCGCAGCCCCGGACTCTGACGGACGCTGCGGATCAGTTCGATGCCGTTCATCTGCGGCATGTTAAGGTCGGTGATCAGCATGCTGACCTGTTCAGTTTCGAGCTTGCTCAAGGCGTCCTTGCCGTGTTCCGCCTCGACCACTTCGTAGCCAGCCCCTTTCAGAGCCATAGCCAACATCTGGCGGATGGTGGGGGAGTCATCAACGGTCATGATCTTTTTAGCCATAATCCCTCCTGGGGGTTGATTGATTTTAGTTTTCGCCTGTTTCAATTTGCGCTTATCAATTTTCTGCAGCGACCCAAATACAGTTGTTGTTGCAATCGAACTGGCAGCCGATGTGCCGGAACAAACCGGCATCTTCCAGTTGCCGCAGAAGCGTTGACGAACTCCCCGTATCGAGGCTGAGACGCTTCCCCACACTGGCCGCGGTTCGGTGGGCCGAGCAGAGCAGTTGCAGAAAGGCCGGGTCCACCTCGGCAGCCTCATCGACCCGGATGACCATCGACGCGTTCTGCCCGACCAGGGTCAGGAGCATTTCCCTGATTTCCGTTGCCCGACGGATGGTGAGCTCTCCGCTCAGAAGAAGTTCTCCCTGGTTCTTGCAATCGATTTTCATCGGTGCCCAGCCCCTTCATCTTGCTGGAAAAGTGTTTTGAATGTTCTGTTGGTAGCGGCGAGACTCGTCTTCAAAATATGGAAATGGTTCAGCATGACCAGCATCTCGGAGGATTCGCAGACAAAGATCGGAAGCTTCGTGTATGCCCCATTGAGCAATTCCTCCTTTTTCAGTGCGGACTTGTATCGATCCACAATCAGCACCGGCAGAAAGTGGCCGAGGTTCTCCAGCGAAGAAAGGAAATCGAGGATCTTTGCATTTTCAATCTGCCCGTTGATCAGGATCGACAAGATATCTTCCGAGGCGTTCCGGATAATGGAAAGCCAGTTGAGGAATTCGCTCTCATCCGCGAAGGAGCGAACCTGGAACTTGGCGATCCCCAGCAGAAAAGAGATGCTTTTTTGACTCTCGTGGTCCGAGTCCAGAAGCAATACCGTTGGCCAGTTCATCGTCATTTATCCGTTTGGAAGTTTTCACAATCAGAAGGGCTTGCTCGTTTCCGCTGGACGTTAAAAGTTAGCAATTAAAGTGCCAACACGATAAAACGCCCTAAGTCACTGCAATCACACTTAAATTTATATTATTTAATTAATTTTTAAATCGACCGCTTTAGCGCAACACAGCCTCCAGGGGCCCGACCAGTCGGACGCAAATAGCTTGAATTATTTAAAAAAATAGAGGGGTGTAACTTTTCTTATCACTGTCGGAAAAGTTACACCCCTCTATCAGGTGAAGTGGAATGGATATTCAGGCAGGCTTGGGGATGGTCATTTTTGCAGTCGCTTGATCAGGGCGGGTCGGGAGATGCCGAGCAGCCTGGCGGCCTGGGTCTGATTGCCGTTGGCGCGCCGCATCGCCTCTCGTACCAGGAGATCGCAGGACTGCTTGAGGGTGGGGAGCCGGACCGAAAAGGAGAGGAGCTCCCCCGCAGGGGCGTCGGCATCCGGTGGCACTGCCGATGGCGGCAACTGGCCGCCGATGGCCAGGTCGAAACGGCGCAGAGCCAGCACTCCGGAGGTGTGCTGGCTCACTGCGTCATAGATCATGGCCCGCAACTCCCGCACGTTGCCCGGAAAATGGTAGGTGCCGAGCAGGTCGAAGATCGCCGCCGGCACAGTCGGCTTCTGCTTGCCGAGGCAGCCGGCTGCCTCTTCGAGGAAATGGTCGAGCAGCAGGGGGATGTCGTCCCGACGCTCCCGCAGCGGCAGGAGATGGACATGGTGGGCCTTGAGCCGGTAATAGAGGTCCATGCGAAACGCGCCGCTCGCTACCTTGGTCTCCAGTGCCTGGTTGGTGGCGGCCACCACCCGGACGTTCATTTTCCTGATGCGGTCGCTGCCAAGGGGGAAGTAGTCGCCGTCCTGCAGCAGGCGCAGCAGCTTGACCTGCGAGGCCTGGCTCAGGTCGCCGATCTCGTCGAGAAAAAGGACTCCGCCGCTGGCCTGCTCGATCAGCCCGCTGCGGGGCTGGTCGGCGCCGGTGAAGGCGCCCTTGACGTGGCCGAAGAGGGTATCGGAAAAGACGTTGTCATCGAGGCCGGCCACGTTGACCGCCTGCCAGGGACCGTCGGGCGCACAGAGCCGATGGATGGCCCGGGCGATCAGATCCTTGCCGACTCCGCTCTCGCCGGTGATCAGAACCGGTTCGCGACTTCCGGCGATAGCTTCAACATAGCGGAAGGCCGCCTGCATTTCGGCATTGGCCGTCACCAACTCCGAAAATGCTTCAGGAAACTTCAGTTCCTGGCTGATCAGACCCTGTTTCAGGCGCCGGTTCTCCTCCTTCAGCTCGGACATCGCCAGGGCCCGCCGGATGCCGCCCAACAGCCGTTCCTGCTCGACGGTCTTGACGAAATAGTCGAATGCTCCCATTTTCATGCAGCGCACAGCGATATCCACTTCGTTGCGACCGGTATGGATGATCACAGGAGTATCAGGAAAATTCTCAATGATGCCCGACAATACCTCCTCACCGCCGCAATAGGGCATGGTGATATCCAGCAGGACCAGGCTCACCCGGAGGCTGGCGAGTACCGGCGGCACCTCCCGGCTGTCCTGGACCGTCAGCACGTTGTTGATGCCCAGGGTACGTTCGAGCAGGATGGCCAGGCTCCGCAGCCAGGCAGGTTCGTCGTCGACCAGCAGAACAGGGTCAAGCGGATAGGGTCTCTCGTTCATACAGTATCGCCTTCCAGGGCAGCCGGCAGGGCCAGAGTGACCGTGGTTCCTTCGCCGGGAGCTGATTCGAACCGCAATTCTCCACCATGCTCCCTGACAATCCGGGCGGAAACCGAAAGACCCAACCCCGTCCCGCCGGACTCCCTTTTGGTCGTAAAGAAGGGATCGGTCAGATACGGCAGGATTTTCTCCGGGATTCCGCCCCCCTCATCCTGCACGATGACCGTGCACAGATCGAGCCTGGCCTCAAAGCGGGTGGACACGAACAGGCCTCTGCCCTTATCCGAAATCGCTTCGCAGGCATTGAGGATCAGGTTGACCAGGACTTGCTCGATTCGCTGCGAATTCCCCTGCACCCGCGGCAGGTGCTCGGCGAGGGAACAGGAGAACCGGTCGGTCGACCTGCGGATCTGGTTATTGACCAGCCTGATGGCCTTCTCGACGGCGGCATTCAGATCGAACAGCCGGAAATCCCCTTCCTGCCCGCCGCGGGCGAAATCCTTCAGGTCCTCGACGATACTCTTGATCCGTTGCGCTCCATCGAGGATCTCTCCCAACAGCAGAGGCAGCTGGGACTTCATTTTCGAATACCGCAGACCGCCGAAGGCGAAGTCGCCATGGGCGCGGAAATGTTCCTCCAGAAGTGGGGAGATATCCGCAAACGCCTCTTTGATTGCCGGCATGTTCATCAGGATCAGCCCCGTCGGGTTGTTGATCTCGTGAGCGACTCCGGCAGCCAGTTCGCCGACGGCAGCCAGCCGCCCGGCCCGATCGACCTCCTCGCGCAGTTGCCTCCTCTCGGTGATGTCGCTGGCCAGCATGATCACCCGTGTCACTTCCCCTTCGGGATTTTTCAAGGGAAATGCCTTGATCCCCCAGATACTCCCCTCCGGATGCCTGACAACCCCGTCCTCCGTCGATCCGGAGCCGAAGCTGCGCACGACGGGACAGCGACTGCAGGCTTTCGTTTCGCTGGCGCAGAAGTCTGAACAGAATGCGGAATTGGGGTCGGTGACTTTAGCTGAAAACTGCCGCTGTGAAGCCGCATTGGCCCAGATGACCTTCAAGTCGGGCGCCAGCAGGGCAAGAGCATCGGGGATTCCGTCGAGAAGAGCTTCGAACTCCTGCGACAACATTTTGTACCGCTGCTCGCTCTTGCGAAGGGCCAGCTCTCCCTGACGGCGTTCCAGTTCGCCGGCGGCACGAATCGAGAATATCCGCAGCAGGGACTCGGCCATTCCCGGGTCCTGGACAGGTTGCCTGAAGAGGGCCACCAGCAATCCGAGCGGCTCACCGGCGGAGCCGAAGAGGGGGGCCCCGGCGTATCCCTCGATCCCGAGTTCGACCAGCAGATGGTCGCCAGGGAAATGTCTGCACACCTCGTCCGGGTAGACGCAGATCTTCTTGTTGGCCACATTCTCGCAGGGGGTGTTCGCAAGGGGATATTCGAAATCTTCGCCTTCCCGGCCCCCGGCAAACACCGCAATAGTT
>DASPGW010000097.1 GCA_035620395.1 Desulfuromonadales bacterium
ATCGATCTGAAAGAAGGCCGCTGCGTCCGGCTGGAGCAGGGTCTCATGGAAAGAGATACCGTCTACTCGGACGACCCCGCCGCCCAGGCGCACATCTGGCAGGAGCAGGGCGGGGAGCTGTTGCACATCGTCGATCTCGACGGCGCCTTTGCCGGCGTCCCGCGCAACCGCGAGGCGATCGCCGCCATTGTCCGGGCCATCGACATTCCGACCGAACTGGGAGGCGGCATCCGCGACCTGGCCACCATCGAGGCCTATCTCGAACTGGGTGTCGGCCGGGTCATCCTGGGGACGGTGGCCAAGGAGAATCCGCAATTGGTGGCCGAGGCGTGCCGCCTCTTCCCCGGCAGAATCGTCGTCGGCATCGACGCCAGGGACGGGCTCGTCGCCGTCCGCGGCTGGGCCGACGTCACGGAGAAGAAGGCCAGCGACCTGGCGAAAGAGATGGAAGGCTTCGGCGTTTCGGCGATCATCTACACCGACATCGCCCGCGACGGCATGCTGCAGGGGCCTAACCTCGAGGCGACGCGGCTTCTCGCCGAGTCGATCTCGATCCCCGTCATCGCCTCCGGCGGCGTCTCCAGCCTCAGAGACATCGAGAATCTGATGGCCATCGAGGCTTCCGGCGTGGTCGGGGTGATCACCGGCAAGGCGATCTACACCGGCGCGCTCGACCTGCGGGAAGCGGTGGCGCTGACGAAAAAAGGGAAATCATGCTGACCAAGCGCATCATCCCCTGCCTTGACGTCAAGGACGGCCGCGTCGTCAAAGGTGTCCAGTTCGTAGGACTGCGCGACGCCGGCGACCCGGTGGAAGCAGCCGAGGCCTACGATGCCCAGGGGGCCGACGAACTGACCTTTCTCGATATCACCGCCTCGCACGAGAAGCGAGGGATCATCCTCGACGTTGTCGCCCGCACCGCCGAGCGGGTCTTCATGCCGCTCACCGTCGGCGGCGGCGTGCGGGAGATCGCCGATATCCGCAATCTGCTCAATGCCGGGGCGGACAAGGTATCGATCAACACCGCCGCGGTACACCGTCCCGAATTCGTGCGGGAGGCGGCCGAGCGCTTCGGTTCCCAGTGCATCGTGGTGGCGATCGACGCCCGCCGGGTGCCGGGCAGCGTCCCCCTAGCCTGGGAAGTGTATACCCACGGCGGCCGCAATCCGACCGGCATCGATGCCGTCGAGTGGGCGGCGCGGATGGAGACCTTCGGAGCCGGGGAGATCCTGCTGACCTCCATGGACAAGGACGGCACCAAGGACGGCTACGACATCGAGTTGACCCGAGCCATCAGCGATCGCGTCCGGATACCGGTCATCGCTTCGGGCGGCGTCGGCAACCTCGAGCATATCCACCAGGGTTTGACCGCCGGCGGGGCAAGCGCCGCTTTGGCTGCGAGCATCTTCCACTTCCGCGAGTACACCATACGTGAGTGCAAGGAGTATCTGCAGGAACGCGGGGTGGCAGTCAGACTTTAAACTTAAAGCGATCTCTCGCAGAGACGCAGAGATCGCAGAGAAAAACAAACTACTTGGGATTTTCTCTGTGTCCTCTGTGTCTCTAGTGAGCGGAGCGAACGGGTGAGAGATATGTCTTTAATCGATCAGCTCAAATTCGACCAGAACGGCCTGATCCCCGCCATCACCCGCGACGTGGCGAACGGGGATGTATTGATGATGGCCTTCATGAACGCCGAAGCGGTGGAAAAAACCCTGCAGACCGGTAAGGTCCACTACTATTCGCGCTCGCGGCGCCAGCTCTGGATGAAGGGGGAGAGCTCCGGGCATGTGCAGACGGTGCGCGAAATCCGCTTCGACTGTGACGCCGACTGCCTGCTGCTGAGCGTCGAACAGGCCGGAGCCGCCTGTCATACCGGCCATCGCTCCTGTTTCTACCGGGTTTGGGATGAGCAGGGCGTGCGCAGCGAGGGGGAAAGGGAGGTCGACCCGGCTGCCGTCTACGGCCGTACAGACGTGCTCGATGCCGTCTACCACGTCATCCAGGAGCGTCGCCAGAACCCCACGGAAAAATCCTACGTCGCTTCGCTGTTCGCCAAGGGGCTCGACAAGATCCTCGGCAAGATCGGCGAGGAGGCGACCGAAACGGCCGTGGCGGGCAAGGGGGGGGACCCGGAAGAGGTGGTCTATGAGGTGGCCGATCTGTTTTTTCACACCCTGGTCCTGCTCGGCTACTACGACCTGCCGCCGGAGCGGATCTATGCCGAATTACGCCGGCGCTTCGGCCTCTCCGGCATTGTCGAGAAGGAGAGCCGCGGCAAATAGGCGCTTGCGCTCTTATAGAAATCGTTATACTATGCTCAATTCGCAAATGAAGGGCACCGGTCGACCGGTTGCCCTGTTTGCGTTTCCCCTTTCCTGTTGCGCCGAGGGCGGTCACCGATGAATCTTAACGAGCAGTTGAACGAGGCGATGAAGGCGGCCATGAAGGCCAGGGATTCCCTGCGCCTGAACGCCATCCGCATGATCAGGACGGCGATCAAGAACCGCGAGATCGACGAGCGTCGCGAACTGGACGACCAGGAAGGGATTGGCGTCCTTTCCACCCTCGTGAAGCAGAGAAAGGAGTCGGCCCAGGTCTATCGGGAAGGCGGGCGCCCCGAGCTGGCTGAGAAGGAAGAACAGGAACTGGCGATTATCCAGGAGTTCCTGCCGACGCAGCTTGGCGAGGAGGAAATCCGCGCCATCATTGAGGCGGCGGTAAGTGAAACTGGAGCCGCTTCGATGAAGGACATGGGGCGGGTGATGAAGGTTGTCACCGGCAAAACGCTCGGCCGGGCCGATGGCCGCCTGGTCAGCGAACTGGTGAAGGCCCGGCTCTCTGCCTGAGGCGGCAAGCCGGTCAAGGCAGGACAGGGATTGAATATGAACGTGGTCGACGTCGCTATCCTGTTGATATTGGCGATTTTTCTCGTCAAGGGTGTGGTGCGCGGGCTGCTGAAGGAGCTCTGTTTGCTGGTCGGGCTGCTCGGCGGTGCAGTGCTGGCCTTCAGCTACCATGCGTCTCTGGCGGACCTGCTGGTGGAGAGCCTGCGATTTCCGCCCATAATTGCGGTGGCGACGGCGTTTCTTGCGCTCTTCCTGACTACGATCCTCTTCTTCACCGTTCTCGGGCACCTGTTGTCGAAATTCGTCAACCTGCTCTTTCTCGGTGGACTCAACCGCCTGGCGGGCGCTTTTTTCGGTCTGACCCAGGGGGTGGTGCTGCTGGCGGTGGTCCTTTTCGCCCTTTCTCTGCGCCCGCTGCCCGGATTTCTTCAGCCGATGTTCAAGCGTTCGGAACTGGCCCCGCCGTTTATCCACCTGGGGGAGGCGACTTACCGGGGAAGTTGCCGTGTGCTCCCTCTGTGCCGAACCGATGCGCCGCGTTCGGCCATGACGGCAAGATGATCGAAGAGACCCTGCGGGTTCTGGAATACGACAAGATCAGGCAGTTGCTGGCCGGTTTCACCGTCACCGCGCCGGGACGGGAGCGGGCGCTCGCCCTGCTGCCGCAACTGACGGCCGACGAGGTGGCGGCTTCGCTGACGGCCATTGGTGAAATGGTCGCGCTGACGGCAGAGCAGGGGAGTCCGCCGGTCGGCGGCTGTTGCGATCTGCGCGAGGCCTTGCGCCAGTTGCGGGCCGAGGGGAGCTGGCTGCCGCCGGACACCCTGCTGGGGGTTCTCGCCAGCATTGAGGCGGCAGACGCCTGCCGGCGCTATTTTCTCGGGCGCGAACAGGCTCCGCAGCTGACCGGACTGGCTGCCGGACTCGTTTCCTTGCGGGAGCTGGGGCGAAGCCTGCGGGCGAGCATCGGTCCGCGTGGCGAGATGCTCGACAGCGCCTCCTTCGAACTGGGGGAACTGCGGCACGGCATACAGCAACTGCGCGGCCGGATCAAGCGGGCTCTCGAAGAGTTACTGGCCTCGGAGGCCCTGGCCGGGGTCTTTCAGGAACGGATCATCACCGAGCGCAGCGGCCGTTACGTGGTGCCGGTGCGGACCGATCACCGCGGCCAGCTCAAGGGATTCGTCCACGACGAGTCGGCCAGCGGCCAGACCCTGTTTCTGGAGCCGTCCTCCGTCCTCGAGCGCAACAACGAACTGCAGACTCTGCAGCGGGAAGAGAAGCGCGAAGAAGAACGGATACTGCGGCGCCTCTCGGCAGCGGTTCGACAGCATACCGAAGCGTTGCGGGCCAATCAGGAAATTCTGACCCGCCTCGATTTCGTCGCGGCGGCCGCCCGGTTTTCCCTGGTTGTCGACGGGGTGGCGCCACGCCTGGCGGCGGAGCCGGTAGCCGAACTTAAGGCGGCGCGCCATCCGCTGCTGCTGTTCCATGCCGACGGGACCCCCCGGCAGGAAGGGGCGATGCCGGTCGACCTGTTGCTCGGGGCAGGGACCGATACGCTGGTGGTGAGCGGCCCCAACACCGGGGGCAAGACCGTTGCCCTGAAGACGGCGGGGCTGCTGGTGCTGATGGTCCGCTCGGGGCTGCACATTCCCTGCCACCCCGACAGCCGGGTCCACCTGTTCGGGAAGATCTTTGCCGACATCGGCGACGAGCAGAGCATCGAGGCGAACCTGTCGACGTTTTCCGGCCACCTGGTCCGCATCCGTCGCATTCTGGAGGCGGCGGACGGCGAGTCCCTGGTGCTGCTCGACGAGATCGGCACCGGCACTGACCCGGCCGAGGGCGGGGCGCTGGCGCTCGCCGTGCTCGACTCATTGCGCAGTCGCGGCGCACGGACGATTGTCACCACCCATCTGAACCTGGTCAAAAGCTACGCCCATCTGCGGAGCGGCGTGGAGAATGCGGCCGTGGAGTTCGACGCCCAGACCCTGGCCCCGACTTACCGGCTGCACTACGGGATTCCAGGAGCGAGCAGTGCCTTCACCATTGCGCAGCGCCTCGGCCTGCCGGAGGAGGTGCTGGCGGGGGCCGGCCGCTACCTCGGCGAGGGGGAGCGGGAAGGGCTGGAACTGCTCGAAGAGCTCAACCGGCTGCGCCGGCAACTCGAGCAGGAGTTGCGCGATGCCGAAACTCTCAGGCGGCGCGCCAACGAGGAACGGGAAAAGCGCAAACGCCTGCTCGGCGAACTCGAGGAGCAGCAGCGGGGAATCCTGGAAAAGGCAACCCGGCGCGGCGAGCAGCTGGTGCGCGATGCCGAGCGCCAGGTCAAGAACCTGCTGCGCCAGGCCCGTGAGGTCGCCAGTTCGCCTGCCGAAGAGGCGCGGATCGCCGGGGCGATGCGGGGCGTGCGCGAGGAGATCGCCGCCGCCCGGCCGCAGCCGCATCGGGTAGGGGTGGCACCTCAGGAGGTGGCGACCGGGGAGCTTCTGCGGGTGACCGCCCTCGGCGCGGAAGCGACGGTGGTCCGCCGCCTCGGCGACGAGGTGGAACTCGATCTGCGCGGAAAGAAATTGCGCCTCCCGCTCGCCGCACTGGAGCAGTTTTCACCCCGACGCTTCGCCCACCGGCGTACCGGTCGCAGCGTCATCACCGGCCGGGTCGAGCGGGATCGTTTCGCGCCGCGGCTGCTGCTGGTCGGCAAGCGTGTCGATGAGGTGCTACTGCTGCTCGACCGCTTTCTCGACGATGCGCTGCTGCATGGCCTGCGCGAAGTGGAAGTGGTGCATGGCGCCGGCGAGGGGATCCTGCGCCGGACGGTGCGCGATTTCCTGGCCGGACACCGGGAGGTCGTCGCCTTTCATGCCGGCGATGTCGCCCGGGGGGGCGACAACGTCACGGTGGTCGAACTGAGAGGGTCATGACGGGGCGGATAGCGGAAGAGAAAATTCAGGAGATCCGCGAGCGGTCCGACATCGTCCAGGTCGTCTCCTCCTATCTGCCGCTGAAACGGTCGGGGGCCAACCACCAGGGCCTTTGCCCCTTTCACAGCGAGAAGAGCCCCTCCTTCAACGTCAACAGCACGCGGCAGATCTTTCACTGCTTCGGCTGCGGCGTCGGCGGCAATGTCTTCTCCTTCCTGATGCGCATGGAAGGGCTTTCCTTTCCGGAGGCGGTGCGCCGCCTCGGCGAACGGGCCGGAGTCGAGGTCGAGGAAGAGGCCCCCACCCCGGCGGAAGAGCGACGGCGGGAGGAGGCGGAGCGCCTCGTTCGCATCAACGAGGTGGCCTGCGACTTCTACCACCAGTTGCTGCTGGAGGGTGGGGAAGGGGCTCCCGGCCGTCGTTATCTGAAGGAGCGGGGCTACGGCGGCGAGACCGCCCGCGAGTTTCGCCTCGGCTACGCTCCGGAGCGCTGGGAGGCTCTGGCCGGGCATCTGGCCGGCAAGGGTTTCGACCCCAGGTGGGCGCGGGATATCCTCGGGCTCACCCGCGCCGGCAAGGATGGCCGTAGCGATTTCGATCTCTTCCGCCGCCGGCTGATCTTTCCGATCTTCGATCTGCGCGGGCAGGTGGTGGCCTTCGGCGGCCGGGTGCTGGACGACTCGCTCCCCAAGTACCTCAATTCACCCGAATCCCCCCTCTACCACAAGGGGCGCATCCTCTACGGCCTGTACCAGGCGAAGGAAGGGATGCGGCAGAGCGGCGAGGGGATCGTGGTGGAGGGATATTTCGACCAGCTCGCCCTGCACCGGGCGGGCTTTGGCAATGTGGCGGCCACCTGCGGCACCGCCCTGACCGAAGAGCACGCCCGCCTGCTCAAGCGCTACGTCAAGCGGGTGCTGCTGCTTTTCGACCAGGACAGCGCCGGGCGCAAAGCGACCTTCCGGGCGATGGACGTGCTGCTGGCCGAGGGACTCCCCGCCGCCGTGGTGGAGCTGGATGCCGGCGAGGACCCCGACTCCTTCCTGCGCAAGCAAGGTGTCGAATCCTTCCGCGAACGGCTGGCGGCGGCGCGGCCCGTGCTCGAGGTCTTCATGGATGCGACCCTGGCCGCCCACGGCGAGGGGATCGAGGGGCGGGCGCGGGCCGTCGAGGAGATTGCCGCCAAGCTGCGCCTGCTGCCAAGCGATATCGAGCGCAGCCTCTACGTCAAGGCTCTGGCCCAAAGGACCGGCCTTGCCGAAGACCTCCTCGGGCCAAAGGTGCGGCCGGGCGATCGGCCAGTCGCAAAAGCAGCCGGGAGCCAGTCGGTTCCCGCCGCTTCGCAGGAGCGGACCGTCCGAGCGCCGGTGGAAAACCGCCGGCCCCGTGATCCGGGGGCAGCCAGCCGGGCGCAGGACCTGCTGCTGCAGATGCTGGTGACCGAAACCCGCATCCGCCAGCAGGCGACCGAAGTCGGCGCCGGCGCCCTCTTTCTCGACGAGGATCGGCGCATCGTCGCCGAAAGGATACTGGGATTTGCCGGTGGCGACGGACTGGAGAGCGTACTTGATGATTCGTCGCTGAGCGAGAACCAAAAGGCGATTCTTTCGGGTATTCTTATTAGAGATGAGCAGCTCGTTGCCGAAGATCCCGAGCGGATATTTCAGGATTGCCGTCAGGCAGCCAGCCGTGAACAGCAGAAAATCCGCAGTCGGGAGTTGCAGCAGCTGATCCGGCAGGCCGAGGCGGCGGGGGAGTGGGAACGGCATTCCCGGTATCTGCGTGAATTGACCGAGCTTAAAAAACGATCGTAAGGATTTTCAAGATAAGGCAAATAGTCGCGGCCCTCCGCCAGTCGACGGGGCTCGAGAGGAGAAGGCAAGGAATGTCAAAGAAGAGCGGGCTGGAAGAAGTGCAGCAGTTGATCGATATGGGCAAGGAAAAGGGGTACCTCACCTTCGACGAGGTGAACGACCTCCTGCCGCCTGATATGGTTTCCTCTGACCAACTGGATGACGTCATGAGCATGTTCGGCGAGATGGATATTGAAGTGGTCGACTCCGAGCAGAAGATCGCCCTGCGCAAGGACCGAGCCCTCGACGAGGAACTCGAAGAGGGGGAGGAGGAGGAAGAGGAGTTCGAGGCGGGAACCCTCGGCCGCACCAGCGATCCGGTGCGCATGTACCTGCGCGAAATGGGCCAGGTCTCCCTGCTGACCCGGGAGGGCGAGGTGGAGATCGCCAAGCGCATCGAGGAAGGGGATGCCCTGGTGACCAGCGTCATCATGAAGACCCCTATCGCCTTCAAGGAGATCATCTCGCTCGGCGAGAAACTCGCCAAGGGGCAGATCAGCGTCGCCGAGGTGACCAAGGAGTACGAAGAGGAGGAGGGGAGCGAAGAGGAAGAGAAGCAGCGTGTCCGCATTCTCGACCTGGTCGGCCAGATTCGCGAGCTGGACGGGCGGTTTATGGAACTGCGCGAAAAGCTGGCCGGCGAGGTCGCCAGGGAGGAGAAGAAGGCCTTCGAAAAAGAGTGCAAGGGGCTCAAGGGGGAAATCGCCGAGCTGATGCGCAAGATCCGGCTCAAGGATTTCCAGGTCGCCAAGATCGTCGACCGGCTCAAGGAACTCGCCGAGCAGGTCAAGAAGGGGATGGCCGAAGTGGGTGCCTGCGAGACGGAACTCAAGGTGCCGCACAAAGAAATCAAGCGGCAACTGCGGCGCATGCGCAAAAGCGATGAGGAGGCTTTGAAGGTTTCTGCCGAACTGGCGGTGCCGATCGATACCCTGCTGGCGGTGGAAAAGCGCCTGAAGAGCGCCCAGCGCAAGTTCAAGCGGGTCGAGGAGGAATCCGGCTTCGCTCCCGAAGAGCTGCTCGCCTCGCTCAAGGAAGTCCACAAGGGGGAGTGGCGATCCAAGCAGGCCAAGAGCGAACTGGTCGAGGCCAACCTGCGCCTGGTGGTCTCCATCGCCAAGAAATATACCAACCGCGGACTGCAGTTCCTCGACCTGATCCAGGAGGGGAACATCGGTTTGATGAAGGCGGTCGACAAGTTCGAATACCAGCGCGGCTACAAGTTCTCCACCTACGCCACCTGGTGGATCCGCCAGGCAATCACCCGGGCGATCGCCGACCAGGCCCGTACCATCCGCATCCCGGTGCACATGATCGAGACGATCAACAAGCTCATCCGCACCAGCCGGCAACTGGTGCAGGAGATGGGCCGGGAGCCGACGCCGGAAGAGATCGCCGAGCGGATGGAACTGCCGCTGGAGAAGGTGCGGCGGGTGCTCAAGATCGCCAAGGAGCCGATCTCCCTCGAAACTCCGATCGGCGAGGAGGAGGATTCCTCGCTGGGTGATTTCATCGAGGACAAGGGTGTGGTGTCGCCGCTCGAGGCGGTGATCAAGGGGAACCTCTCCGACCAGACCGCCAAGGTACTTTCGACCCTCACCCCGCGCGAGGAAAAGGTCCTGCGCATGCGTTTCGGCATCGGCGAGAAGAGCGACCATACCCTCGAAGAGGTCGGCCAGGATTTCGCCGTCACCCGCGAGCGCATCCGCCAGATTGAAGCCAAGGCGTTGCGCAAGCTGCGCCATCCGAGCCGGGCCAAGCGCCTGAAGAGCTTTGTCGAAACCTGAGAGGTCAGCAAAATGCCTTGACAGCTGGGGCCGGAAAACCTAAACTATCGCTTTGTCCCGGGCCTATAGCTCAGCTGGTAGAGCCACCGGCTCATAACCGGTCGGTCCCAGGTTCGAATCCTGGTGGGCCCACCACTTTGGAACGAGATGAGTCGAACACTCATACACACATACATCAGTTCATAGCCCAGGGAGTGCAACGTCGCCACAGTTGCACTCTTTTTTTTCGACCCGCCGGAACATGAAAAAAGAACGTATCGCGCGCATACAGGACCTGGTCGGTCTGGTCCACTCGCTTTACCCCCCCGCTCTGGCCGAGGAATGGGACAATGTCGGACTGCAGGTGGGAGAGGCTGCTGCCGAACTTAAGAGCGTGCTGATCTGTCTCGATCCGAACGAAAAGGCTCTGGATGCGGCCGTGGCTGCGGATGCCCAGGCCATCGTCGCCCATCACCCCCTGTTGTTCCGCCCTCTGCGCAACCTGGTTCCGGCTGATGAAACGAGCCGCGTGCTTTTCCGTGCCGTGCGCGAGGGCATCGCCATTCTCTGCGTGCACACCAATCTCGACCGGGGCCGAAACGGCCTCAACGACTGGCTGGCGGCAAGGCTTGGCGTGGCTGCGGCCAAACCGCTGGCGGCGGGCGGCGAACTGCTCAAGCTGGTCGTCTTCGTCCCCGCCGGCTACGAAAGTCAGGTGGCCGATGCCCTGTTCGCCGGCGGCGCCGGTGAGGTGGGCAGGTATGATCGCTGCTCCTTTCGCAGCTCCGGGACCGGTACCTTCCGTCCCGGTCCCGACACCACCCCGTTTATAGGCCGGGCCGGAGAAACAGAGGCGGTGCGGGAACTGCGTCTGGAGACGGTACTCCCCCGTGAGGCGGCAGGCCGTGCCGTCGAGCGGATGCTCAAGGCGCATCCTTACGAAGAGGTTGCCTACGATCTCATCCCATTGGCCAACCGCCGCAGCGACGTCGGCCTGGGCCGGATTGGCCGCCTGGAGCAGGCGCTCCCTCTTGGCGAGTTCGCCCTGCAGGTCAAAACGGCCCTTGGCGCGAATTCCCTGCGTCTCGTCGGGGACACCGGGCGCCGGGTGGCCAAGGTCGCCCTCTGCGGCGGCAGTGGTTCTTCCCTGCTGGCCGAGGCGGTCCGCCAGGGGGCCGACGTTCTGGTTACCGGCGACGTGAAGTATCATGAGGCCAAAAACGCCGAGAGTCAGGGAATCGCCCTGATTGACGGCGGGCACTTCGCCACCGAGCATCTGATGGTTGCAGGACTTTCCGCGGTGTTGCGCCAGGAAGCGGAAAAGAAGGGGCTCAATGTTGTTTTCCACGAAATGAAGGGGGAATCTGATCCGTTCCGGACCATCTGATTCCCCCTTCGACTTTGGTCGATAAACATAACGAACACCGCAGGACGGATTGGGAGGAAAACGTGCAAGAACAGATGGAACTGCTCAGGGAATTGCAGGGGCTCGATCAGGAACTGCTTCGGGTGCGCCAGAACCGGCAGAAGCTGGAAGCCGAGCTGGCTGCTCTCGGCGTCGACCAGGAGCGGGTCCAGACCATGGTGGACACTCTGGCAGCCGACCTGGACCGGTTGCAGGCCGAGAGGCGGGAACTGGTCCAGGCCCTGGCCCAGGAGCAGGAGAATGTGAAGAAGGCTGAAGGGCGCCTGCCGACCATCAAGACCCAGAAGGAATACGTGGCGGTGCTCAAGGAGATCGATACCGCCAAGAAAATGAACAAGGATATCCACGACCGGATTCAGGGCAAGGATGGCGAGATTGCCGCCATGGGCCGGGAGATGGAAGAGAAACAGGCGGAGCTGGCAGCCATCAGCGGGAAGGTGTCAACCCGGCGGACCGAAATCGAAGCCAATCTCGCCGTCTTCGACGAGAATCTGGGAGAGAAGTCGACACACCGCGATTCACTTCTCAAGCAGGTTCCGCTGCCGGTGCAGAAGCGCTACCAGATGCTGCTGGAGCGGCGGGCCGGCGTCGCCGTGGTCGAAGCGCGCAAGGGGACCTGCCTCGGCTGCAACATGCACCTGCCGCCGCAGCTCTTCAACAGCCTGTTCACCTCCCGCGAAATTCAGAACTGCCCGCATTGCAACCGGATGCTGTTCGTCCTGCCGGAGTGATCGGGACTTGGCCGGTGATGCCGGCAGCAGTAGAATGAAAGTGGTCGGAGAAGGCCAGATGATCGCCGCCCGCCGAAGCCTCTGGCGAAGGTGGGGGGAGGAAAGTCCGGGCTCCGCAGGGCAGGATGGTCCCTAACGGGGACCGGGGGTGACCCCAGGGAAAGTGCCACAGAGAGGAGACCGCCCTCCTTCGCTGCCGCTACGCGGCAGCTTCGGCGGGCAGGCCCTCCCACTTAGGTGGGGCAAGGGGCTTGTCCACCGTAGCCTTGGTGAAGGTGGGTAAGGGTGAAAGGGTGAGGTAAGAGCTCACCAGTTCCGGCGGTGACGTCGGAAGCTCGGCAAACCCCATCCGGAGCAAGACCGAATAGAGGAGCGTTTGAGGGCGGCCCGTCCGAAGCTCCCGGGTTAGGTTGCTTGAGGCCGTCGGCAACGGCGGCCCTAGAGGAATGATCATCGCCCGCCGTCGGGTAACCGGCGGCGGGAACAGAACCCGGCTTACGGGCTTCTCCGGCCACTTTTCTCGAAGCAGACGGCACAACCCGAGGGCTGTGCCGTCTGCCTTTGTGGGTCACAAGTGACAGAAAAAATGCTGACTGAAACCCGTCTGTGGCGGCAGCTCATAACTCGCCTGGGAGAGGAGCTGTCCCGGCTGGAGCCGGCCGAAACAGCCTGGTTGAAGGCCAACCTGACGCGGGTGGCCGAATGCCAGCGGCAGCTGCACGCCTTTTTTCTGCAGGCCGGCGGCGCACAACTGTGCCGCAACTGCGCCGGAGGCTGCTGCGGTTGCGGCAAGAATCACCTGACGCTGGTCAACCTGCTCGGCTATCTGGTCGTCGGCGAAGCGGTCCCCGAACCCGACTTTTCGCGGACCTGCCCGTTTCTCGGCGACGCCGGCTGCCGGCACGACATTGGCCGGCGTCCCTTCAATTGTGTGACCTTTCTCTGCGAGGAGGTCGAAGAGCGCCTGGATCCGCCGAGCCGGGAGTCTTTCTATCACCACGAGCGCCAATTGCGCCATCACTACGCAGAGTTCGACCGGCGCTACGCCGGCTCCAGTCTGCGCGGCATCTTCATCCGGGCCGAGAGTCTTGCCGGACGCCCCTTCCTGGAAGCACCCGAAACGGTATAATGAAACAAGGCCTCCGGGCGAACGGCGATTCGGCCTGTCGTCCCGACAAGGAGAAGAGATTGCATGGAAGTTCACTTCAGCCGTACCAATGGCGAACTCGACGAACTGATTGACGACATCATCCGCACGGCCGGGGTGCATCATGCCGGGATCGTGCGCGAAATGCTCATCAGTGCCCTCAAGGCCGGCCAGGAGACCGACTACCTGGCCGATCTCAAGCTGATGCGCACGACCATGAAGGAGATGCGCTACACCAACAAGATCTTCAGTCCCTACCGGGACCGCAAAAAGGTGACCATCTTCGGCTCGGCCCGCACCGAGCCCGATGAGCCGATCTACCAGAAGGCCGTCACCTTCTCCCGGCTGCTGGCCGAGCGCGGCTTCATGATTATTACCGGTGGCGGTGGCGGTATCATGCAGGCCGGCAACGAAGGGGCCGGGGCTGACAATTCCTTCGCCGTCAACATCCGGCTGCCCTTTGAGCAGGAGACCAACCCGGTGATGATGGAGAGCAAAAACGTCATCACCTACAAGTATTTCTTCAACCGCAAGGTCGCCTTCCTCAAGGAGGCGCAGGCCGTGGCGCTCTTCCCCGGCGGTTTCGGCACTCTGGACGAGGCGATGGAGACTCTGACCCTGGTGCAGACCGGCAAGAACCCGCCGATCCCTCTGGTTCTCATCGATGACGATGACGGCGACTACTGGGAGAACTGGTTCAACTTCCTCAAAAAGACGCTGCTCAAGCGGGGACTCATCTCCGGTGAGGATTTCAGCCTCTTCACCATCACCCGCGACCCGGTCGAGGCGGTGGAAAACATCGTCAACTTTTACCGCATCTACCATTCCCAGCGCTTTGTCGGCAACACCCTGGTGATCCGCCTCAACCAGACGCTGACGCCGGAACAGGTGGAAACCCTGGAGAGCGAGTTTGGCGAAATCATCGAACCGGGAAGCAATCTCAGGCTTTCCGGACCGTTACCCGAGGAGCAGGACCAGCCCGACCTGCTGCACCTGCCCCGACTCTCCTTCGAGTTCAACCGGCGCAGCTTCGGCCTGCTCAAGGCCTTCATCCGCCGGATCAACTCCTTCTAGTCGCGCTTCTAGCCGCGGCGGCGGACGCTGGTTTGACGAGCCGCCACCCGGGGGGATAGACTGAAGGTAGAGGCTGGTGACAAGGAGGTGGCCATGAAATGCACCCTGCTTTTCGCTGTTGCGCCGTTACTCCTGTTGCTCGGCGGCTGTTCCCATGTTCTCTCCCGGGATGCCCTGCTCACTGTCGACCCGGCGGTCGATTTCGCCCAGGTCAAGGCGAATCCGGATGCCTACAAGGGGAAGACCCTCCTGCTGGGCGGCCTGATCATCGAAACCCGGCTGAGCCGGGAAGGAGCGACGCTGGAGGTGCTGAGTTATACCCTCGACAGCTGGGGCGAACCGCTGGCAGTTGACGAGGCGGGTGGACGCTTTCTTGCGCGGACCGGCCGTTTTCTCGATCCCGAACTCTACAAGCCGGGCCTTTTCGTCACCCTGACCGGGACCGTCGAGGGAGTGGAAACCCGTCCCCTGCATGCCTACGATTACGTCTATCCCGTCTTCCGTATTGCCGAGGCGTACCTGTGGAACCAGCGCACCTCGGCTTACCACTACGGTTATTACGATCCCTTCTACCCCTGGGGGCCGTATCCCTACTACTATTATCGCGATCCCTTCTGGTATGACCCCTTCTGGCCCTATCCCCATCGGCCATGGCCGTGGCGGCGGATCAGGTAAAAAATCGGTGCCTCTCCCCTTGCAAGGCAGGAAAATTCAGCTATATGTGAAGCTCCCGGCATAAGCTGAGCCCAGGAAAAATCGTCAAGGGAGAAAAGCGATGGTTCAGGTCCAGGCACTGGTCGACTACGAAAAGTTCCGCTGCGCCAATGTCGCCATCTTCATCGATGCGACCGCGGCCGAGCGGGCACGGGAGCTTTTGGCAGTGCATGGCGAGGCCATTACCCGACTGGCCGGTCATTTCGCCGCCCGGGTCCTGCTGGTCGAGGAACAGCGGCTGCGGCCGGAGCGCATCATCGAGAACGACCTCGCCGATGCCTGGATCCTGCTTCACTCCGCCGGCCGCAATCGCGCCACGGCTACCAAGAAGAACCCGCAGCGCATCAATGTCGATACCAGGGGCGGCTGGGAAGAGCAGGCCTTCAGGGAGATCCTCCGGCAGATTCAGGAGACGACACGGATCCTGGAGGATGTGACCAGTTACTACAGCCGTTATTATCTGCCGGAAAAAGCTGCTGGCGCAACGCTGGGACGAAGCGCCAACTGACCCGCCGCGCATCTGCGCCAGAGCTGTCCGCTGCCGTTTCCCTGGATGGTTGCCTGAAAAGGAAGGATGGATGGATACTTTCGCCTTGGTGCGCCCGGAACATCTGAATCATCACGGTTTTCTGTTCGGCGGGGCGATGCTCAAGTGGGTCGACGAATTCGCCTGGCTGGTCGCCTCGCGGGAGTTTCCCGGCTGCACCTTCGTCACCGTCGGCATGGACGAGATCGTCTTCCGTTATCCGGTGCTGAACGGCTCCATCCTGCGTTTCCACATCCTCTCTCTGCACCAGGGCCGCACGTCGGTTCGCTATGGGGTCGAGGTTTTTGCCGATGCACCGGGGGCCACCGAGGAGAAGATGGTTTTCACCACCCGGGTGACCTTCGTCCGGGTCGATGCCGAAGGTCGCAAGGCGCCGCTGCCGCCGGGAGAGCGGCAGAACGTCACCTGTTGACTTCATGGACCGCCGTCGCCTCCTCCGGTCACTCGGCCTGCTCACGCTGGGGCTTGCCTTTGCCGTCGCCCTGCTCCCTCCGATCCCCCAATATCTCTCCTACCATCGTTTCGCCGACGGCCGCCCCCTGTTCGGCATCCCCAACTTCCTGAACGTCGTCTCCAACCTGCCCCTGTTCGTGGTCGGCCTGCTCGGCCTGCTCCACCTGTGGCTGCACCGGCGTGAGCTCTTCGCCGACCGGCGGGAAAGCCGGGCCTTCGCGGTCTTTTTCCTCGGGATCGCCCTGACCGGC
>DASPGW010000098.1 GCA_035620395.1 Desulfuromonadales bacterium
GCCGCGGACGCCGGTGGTGGCGACGATCTTGCCGGTGCCGGCCCGTCCCGAGGCGACCTGCGAAAGGCTGCCGGCGCTCACCGCCGCGGCCTGGCCGGTGCGGCGCACGCTCAGCATGCGGACCCAGCCGGTCTTGCCGGCAGCCTTGATCTGGTACCAGGCGCCTTCGCGCTTGAGGATGTCTACCTTCTGTCCGGTGGCGAGTTTGGTCAGTACTTTTGCATCGGCGAACGGTTTCTCGCGCAGGCTGTCGTTTTTGCTCACCTGGGCGGTTTCCGCGGCGCCGGCAAGAGGGATGGCCAGCAGCATGGCCAGCACCAGTAAACT
Organism: Desulfuromonadales bacterium; assembly: GCA_035620395.1. Classification (NCBI taxonomy): domain Bacteria; kingdom Pseudomonadati; phylum Thermodesulfobacteriota; class Desulfuromonadia; order Desulfuromonadales; species Desulfuromonadales bacterium. The sequence goes on from DASPGW010000098.1 coordinate 328, forward strand.
CTTCTTGATCATGATCGGACTCCTTCGTGTTGCTGCAGCGCCTTGCCCAGCAGGGCCCGCCAGTCCCGGCTATCGTCGCTGCCGATGATACCTTCGGCCCGGCTGACAACCACTGTATCGAAAGGCAGGGCGTCGGCAAGCCCCTTGGTCTTCAATATTTCCGGCAGGGCGGCGGTGAGTGCCTCGGCCTCCTGCCGGATCGCCTGCCAGCGCGCCTCGTCGTCATCGCCGCGGCACAGCCAGCAGAGCACCAGCATGTTTTCGCACAGCCGCCACAATCCCTTCTGCCGGCCGCTCAGCCATTCGGCGCTGGGCGCCTGCCGGCAGCGCGCCTGCAGCGCCGCCGCCAGCTTCTCCAGGGACGCCTCCTCCCGCGTCGGCACAGCGAAGCGCAGGGCGAGCAGGCAGCCCCTGGCTTCCCCGGCTCTGAGCTGCCGGCGCGCCACCACGCTGTCGTCCAGGGCGCGGGCGGTAGCAAAGGCATAATAGCGGGCCAGCGAATAGTAGACGAAGCCGAACATCACCGGCCCGGTGAGGTTGATGTAGAGATTGGCCAGGTTGATCGCCGCGTAGGCGACGCCGATCAGCAGGAACTGGGACAGGCCGTAGAAGCGGTCGAGCCTGCTGCTGGCGCCGTGGCGGTAAAAGGCCCAGGCCGTCGCCCAGAGGATGGCCAGGGTCACCAGCAGATAGGGGAGGCGTGCCTGCGGCACCCGCAGCCAGTCCCCCCGCCGCAGGTTGTCGATGGCCGTAGCGAGAATTTCGACGCCCGGGAACTGCCGGCTCACCGCCGTCGCCTTGATGTCGAAGAGGCTGGGAGCGGTGGAGCCGATGATGACGATCTTGCCGGCGAATTCATCGGCCGGCCGCGCCGGCCGCTCCTTCTGCAGGTCGGCGAAGAGGTCGGCGAAGCTGACGTATGGGTAGCTGAAGGGCTCGCCGCGCCAGTTGATGAGCATGGCGTCCGGCCCTTCGATCTGCGGCCGCTCCGCCCGCACCACGGCCAGCGGCAGGGACGGCAGCTCGAAGCCGCTTTCATGCCGCCGCAGCGTGTAGGCGCGGACGATGCCGTCCGCATCCGGCCAGATGTTGTTGAACCCCATCCGCCCCGAGACCTGCACCGCGGCAAAGTGCGGCAGGACCATGGCGATGGTGGCATCGGCGCTCGCTTCGCTGCCTATCCGGCGCACCCCGGGCACCTGCGCCACCCGGAGCGCGCTCTGGCCGTCGTGGGCCGGGTCGAGGCGCACCAGCGGGAACCAGGTGTTCTGCGTTTGGGCGACCACCGCGTCAAAATAGCTGTCGGAGTCGGGATTGAACAGGTCCGCATCGCTGAACAGGATGTCGAAGACGATGGCCCTGGGCTGCTGCGCTTCGATCTTTTCGACGAATTCGGCCAGCACCTGCCGGGGCCAGGGCCAGCGTCCGTAGTCGGGGGCCATGGCCGCCAGCGACTTCTCGTCGATGTCGACGATGACGATGTCGGCGGCCGGTTTGGCGACGTGCAGGCGGTTGCGGACCATCAGGTCGAAGGCCTTCTGCCGCATGCCGACTATGTAGTTGAAGGAAACCGCGTCGACCAGGGCGAGCAGGGTGAAGAGCGTGGCGACGTAGAGGTAGAAGTTCCTTTGCAGCCGCACACCGAGCCGGTCACCGGCCAGAATCGTTGCGCGGCGAAACCTGGATAGCAATCTTGCCATGGGTCCTCTTCGTTCGGTCGTGCCCGAAGGCACAGCTTTTTGTCTTTAGTATAACCCGGGTCGCACGTCCCGATGGCTGCGTCCCTGATGATGGACAAAAAAGGGGTTTGCACGCCGAGGTGCAGACCCCTTTACCTGTATGGCGGTCCGCTCATCAAACCGCCTTTCATAAGTTATTTCCTACTTTTTAAACCTTCTTACGCCGTTCCTCGCGCCAGAGGTCGAGCAGCAGCAGGCCGACACCGACAGTGATCGCCGAATCGGCGACGTTGAAGGCGGGCCAGTGATATTGGTACCAGTGGACGTCGAGAAAATCGATGACCTCGCCGAGGCGGATGCGGTCGATCAGGTTGCCGACGGCGCCGGCGAAGACCAGGGAGAGGGCAAAATGGAGCAGGCGCTGGTCTTCGCGCAGCTGGCGCAGGTACCAGAGGATGCCGAGGGCGGCGAGCGTGGCGACGGTGATGAAGAAGGGGACGCGGATGGCGCTGTCGGACAGGATGCCGAAGGCCGCCCCCTTGTTGCGCACGTAGGTGATGTGGAAGAAGTTCTGGATCACCGTCACCGACTCGTAGAGGGTGAAGCGGTGGTCGATGTAGAGCTTGGTCGCCTGGTCGAGAACCAGGATGACGGCGGAGACGATCAGCAAAAGACGGTAACGAAAGGGCACGGAAACTCCAAAAAGGCAGGCAAGAGGCCCGAGGCCCGAGGCCTAAGGCCCGAGGCAATAGGTTTTCCTC
>DASPGW010000099.1 GCA_035620395.1 Desulfuromonadales bacterium
CTGCCGGAACCGCCAGCAGCCGACCCCCCCCTGGGGTTCTTCTCCTCGCTGCTGGTCATCGGCCAATACCGGAGAAGCTTTATCGTCTGCCAGGATGGGGATGATCTGGTTCTGATCGATCAGCATGCCGCGCACGAGCGGATCGGCTTCGAGCGCCTGCGCGCCGAATACCGGAAAGACCGGATTGAACGTCAGGCTCTGCTCTTCCCGGCGATGCTGGAATTCGAGTTCCGCGAGGCGGCGCAACTTAACGAACATCTCGGGGAACTGGAACGACTGGGTTTCGAACTCGAACCGTTCGGCGGCCGAACCTTTGCCTTGAAGGCGGTCCCCCGTCTTCTCGGCGATGCCCAGGCCGAACAGTTGGTGCGCGATGTGGCTGCCGAACTGGTGGTTCTCGGCAAGAGCGGCCTGGTCGAAGCGGCAGTCGACGAAATCCTCATTCTCATGGCCTGCCATGGCATGATACGCGCCAACCAATCGCTCACTGCTTCTGAGATCAATGCTCTGCTGCGCGACCTCGACCGGGTTGATTTCAGCGCCCACTGCCCGCATGGCCGGCCCGTTCTGAAGCGACTGCCACTTGCGGAGGTGGAGCGCATGTTCCGGAGAACGTGATGGCCCGGCCAGCGGCATCAGTCGGCAAACCCCAGCTGGTTGTAATCTGCGGACCCACGGCTGCAGGGAAAACGGCGCTGGCCCTGGAACTGGGGAAACGTTTCGACGTGGAAGTCATATCGGCGGATTCGCGGCAGATCTATCGCGGCATGGACATCGGAACCGCCAAACCGGCCCCGGATGAACTCTCCCGGCTGCAGCACCATCTGGTCGATGTCGTCGACCCGGCAGAACAATTTACGGTCGCCGATTTCGTCGAGCAGGGCCGCCGCCTGACCCTTGACATCCTCCAGCGGCGCCGGTTGCCCTTTGTGGTCGGTGGTACGGGACTCTACATTCGCGCCCTGACCGACGGTCTGGTGGCGGCACCCGCGGGGAATGAGGCTCTTCGCCAACAGTTGCACCAGTTCGAACAGGAACAGGGAGAGGGCGCGCTGTACCGCTTGCTGCAGGAACGCGACCCGGCCATGGCCGCCCGGATGCATCCTCGCAACCGGGTTCGGATCGTCCGGGCCTTGGAGGTCATGGAACTGACCGGCCAGCGTCTTTCAGCACTGCAGGCTGCACACGCCTTTGCCGATCGTCCCTTTGCTACCCTGAAAATCGGCCTGGCACCTGCTCGTGACGAGCTTATTCGGCGTATCGACCGGCGGGCCGAACTGATGCTGGAAGCCGGCCTGATCGAGGAGACACGCCATCTGCTGGCCAAGGGCTATTTGCCACGACTCAAGTCGCTGCAAACCATCGGCTACCGCGAGTGCATCCAGTACCTGCAGGGGGAAATCTCTCTTGACGAGACCCTGTCCCTGATCCAGCGCGCTACTCGCCATTATGCCAAACGGCAGCTCACCTGGTTCCGTAAAGACAAATCAATAATTTGGGTTGATTCCTGCCAAGAGTCTGTTAGAATCCTTGCGTTGATTGATCAATTTTATGCAGCCTAAAGGAGTGGACATGGCCAAGACCCCATTCAATATCCAGGATCAGTACCTCAACCAGGCCCGCAAGGAGAGAGTTCGCGTCACGGTCGTGATGATGTCGGGGGAGAAGCTGGAAGGCTATATCAAGTCCTTTGACAGCTTCTGCCTGCTCATCGAAAGTGGCGGCGATATCCTGCTCTACAAGCATGCCATCTCTTCCATCACCTCCTCAGATGGCTCTTTCCGTCTGCACGGGGGCAAGGACTGATTTTTCGTCAGCGGATTCTCCCCGTACCGGTTCCTGAGGTCCCTGTCTGGTAATCGACTCCAGCGGGGACCTCTCCGTTTGCGCTAGCAGGGATGGAATGAATCTCTCCAATGCCTTGACCCTGTTCCGTCTGGTGCTGGTACCGGCTTTTCTGATCGCCCTCATCTATGATCGGCTGGTGCTGGCCTTGTCTTTTTTTGTGCTGGCCGGGGTGACCGATGTGCTGGACGGTTTCACCGCCCGCTATTTCAAGCAGCAGACCGTTCTTGGGTCCTTTCTGGATCCGCTGGCCGATAAACTCCTGATGTCCGTTTCCTATGTTTCTCTGGCGGTCGTCGGCCTGCTGCCGGCCTGGCTGGCCGTCATAGTGGTGACCAAGGATCTTTTCGTTTCTCTCGGCGTCGCCATTCTCTATTTTTCGGGACAGACGGTCGCCGCGGTCCCGACGCTGTGGGGAAAACAGACCACTTTTCTCCAGATTGTCACTGTCGCCCTGTCTCTGCTGGTGGCTTTGCAGGGGAGCGAGGCTGCCGACCTCAGGCTGCTTTTCTGGCTGACGGCGCTGGTGACCACAGCATCCGGTCTCCATTACATCCTGCGCGGCGTACGCTCTCTGCCCCCCGCCTCCCGCTAATAACATCAGGAACGGTGCGATGATCAATTGCATTCTGCGGATCTACGGGGTTTCGGCCATCTGCAATGAAACCACGAACGGGGAGTGGGTGTATGCTTGAAATCATCGGTGTCGATCCCGGGAGCATTGCCGAGGAACTGGAGCTGAATGCTGGCGACAGCATTCTGACCATTAACGGTCATATAATCAGCGATCTGCTCGACTTCCAGGTTCATGCGGCGACCGAGGAGCTGCTGCTCGAGGTGCGCAAGCACGATGGCGAACTCTGGGATCTGGAAGTGGAAAAGGACGCCGACTCCGACCTGGGCCTGAATTTCGAGCATCCCGAACCGACCCAGTGCGGGAACAACTGCATCTTCTGCTTCGTTCACCAGCTCCCGAAGGGGATGCGCCGCACCCTTTACGTCAAGGACGAGGACTACCGATTCTCCTATCTCTACGGCTCCTACGTCACCCTGACTAACGTCACCGAGGCGGATATCGAGCGGATCATCAGGCAACGCCTCTCTCCGCTCTACGTATCGGTGCACGCTACCGACGAGCAGCTGCGCACCCGCCTGCTCGGCCGCCAGGGACCGCCGATTCTCGAGCTGCTCAAGCGGCTTGCCGGGGCGGGTATCGAGATCCATACCCAGGTTGTGCTCTGCCCCGGAATCAATGACGGCCAGGAACTCGCTCGCACCATTGAGGACCTGGTGGTCCTCTATCCATGGGTTCTCACCCTGGCGGTGGTGCCGGTCGGGCTGACCGGTTACCGGCAGCGACTGCCCGATTTACGCCCGCCGACGGCGGACGAGGCGCGCATCATCCTGACATCGATTCACGACTATCAGGAGCGCTTTCTCCGCAACTGCGGCTCACGCTTTGTCTTTGCCGCCGATGAGCTTTATCTCAAGGCGGGCCTGGAATTTCCGCCCCTGGTAGCTTATGAAGACCTGGCCCAGGTGGAGAACGGCGTGGGTCTGGTCCCGCAGTTCCGGGCCGAAGCCACCGAGGTGCTCAGCGAAGCCCCCTCCCTTCAGCTTTCCGCCGTCGCCACTTTTACCGGCGAATCGGCCAAAGGGGAGCTGTCTCGCTTTGTCGCCGAACTTTCTGCCAAAACCGGCACCCTGATCCATCTCTACCCGGTCCGCAATGCTTTTTTCGGCGGCCACGTCTCAGTGACCGGCCTGCTGACCGGTCGGGATGTCCTGAACGAACTCAAGGGCAAGGATCTCGGGCAGGCGCTGCTCGTTCCCGATGTGGTGCTCAGGGAAGGGGATGCAGTTCTTCTCGATGACATTTCCCTCGAGGATCTTGAGCGGGAACTGGGTGTCAAAGTTTTGAAGGTGGCCAGCACGCCTTGGGGGCTGCTCGATGGGCTGGAACTTCTGGATGACCTGCTGAGCGGATTCCGCGCACGATG
>DASPGW010000100.1 GCA_035620395.1 Desulfuromonadales bacterium
CACAGTGACACCGTCGCCCGCATGGGCGGAGACGAGTTCGTCATCGTGCTGCGCAACGTCACCTGCTCGGAAAACGTGGCCCTCGTGGCCAGGGGGATCGTGGATAGCCTGTCGAGGCCATTTCTTCTCGAAGACAGAAGGGTCTTCCTCACGGTCAGCATCGGCATAGCCTTCTATCCGTTGGATGGCCGGGACACGGACGAACTGCTCCGCAAGGCCGATACGGCCATGTACCACGCCAAAGGCCAGGGGAAGAACCGCTACCAGTTTTTCACGACCGAGATGAATCGCCGGGCGCAGGAGCGGATGGCCCTGCAAACCGACCTGCGCCGGGCCCTGGAGCGGCACGAATTCCTCGTTCATTACCAGCCGAAGATCTGCATCGGCACCGGCGAAGTGACCGGCGTGGAAGCGCTGCTGCGTTGGCAGAAGCCGGAAGACGGGCTGGTGCCGCCGGCATCCTTCATCCCTCTGGCGGAGGAGACCGGCCTGATCGTGCCGATCGGCGAGCGAGTGCTGCGACTCGCCTGCACCCAGGCGAAGGCCTGGCAGGCCGAGGGCATCCCCCACCTCCCCGTGGCGGTCAACCTGTCGGCCGTCCAGTTCAGCGAAGAGGGTCTGGTCGGAACGGTGCGACGCATCCTTACGGAGACGGGCCTCGACCCTGCCGGCCTGGAGCTGGAGATCACCGAAAGCGCCATCATGAAGGAGAGCGAAACCGCCATTGCCATGCTGAAGGCGATGCGGGAGATGGGGATCCGGATCACGATGGATGACTTCGGCACCGGCTATTCCTCCCTGAGCTACCTGAAACGCTTCCCGATCAGCAGCCTGAAAATCGACCGCTCGTTCATCGCCGAGGTCCTGAGCAACGGCGACGATGCCGAGATCATCCGAGCCATCATCGCCATGTCCCACCGGATGAAGCTGAAGGTCGTCGCCGAGGGAGTGGAAACCGCTGAACAACTGGAGTTTCTGCGCCGGGAAGGGTGTGACGAGGCCCAGGGGTATTACTTCGCCCGACCGATGCCGGCGGCAGAATTCAGCCGGTGGTTTCAGGCGAGGAGAAAACCATGATTCAGTAAAATTCCTCGCGGTAGTCGGGAACTTCGGCATACCAGTCGGGGAATTGCCGGGCTCTGGCCTGCGCCGCCTCGACCTCGGCAAGGAGCCGCTGGCGATCCTTGGGGTAGCTGCCGGCCAGCTGCAGGAAATTGGAAACATGGTTGGAGCGCAGGATGGTTTTGCGCGGAGAGAGGTGCCGCAGCAGCTCCGCGGCCTCCTCGAGGATGCCGCCGCGGGAAAGCGGCGTGATGCTGCGTAGAAAATCGTCGTTGTGCCGGTGGAAGAGGGTGAGCAGGGAGAAGTACTCCGGCGACAGCGCGCTCACCCAGGCGGCGGTCGCCCGGGCATGCTCGAGGCTGCGCTCCCGGCCGGCCAGGCCGAGGATGGCGGTGACCGAAAGCTTCAGCCCCGCTCCTTGCGCCTGCCGGCAGAGGGCGAGCATCGTGGCGGCGGTATACCCCTTGCGCACCGCCTGCAGGGTCGGGTCGTCGCCGCTCTCCAGGCCGAAATAGAGGATGCGCAGCTTCTTCTCCCGCAGCCGGGCAAGTTCCTCCACGCTTTTGGTCGTCAGGCTCTTCGGCGAGGCGTAGGCGCCGACCCGGGTCAGATTGGGAAAGCATTCCGCCAGGGCGTCGAGAATCGCCTCCAGCCCAAGCTGCGGGTAGACCAGCGCGTCACCGTCGGCCAGAAATATCCGCTGGATGTGGGGGCGATGATGGAGCGGGACCGCCGCGATCTCGGTGAGTATCTCGGAAACCGGGCGGAGGCGGAAGCCCTTGCTCTTGTACATGCCGCAGAAGGTGCAGTGATTCTGCGAGCAGCCGAGGGTGATCTGGAAGATCAGGCTGTTCGCTTCGGAAGGCGGACGGAAGAGGGGTTCGTCGTAATCGAAGTAGTAGAACACGGCTATTGCTCTCCGCCGGGCATGGGGATGATCCGCACCTTCGTAATCCCCTTGCCGAAGAAGCCGAGGCGCTCCGCCGCCGCCCGCGAGAGGTCGATGAAGGGGAAGGTGCGCTTGCGGCAGCGGTCGTTGACGGTGACCGTGACCTCCCGGCCGTTGGCCAGGTTCACCACCTTCACCTTGGTGCCGAAGGGGAGAGACTGGTGGGCGGCGGTGAGCTTGTTCGGGTCGTAGGGGATGCCCGAGGTGGTAGGGCGGCCGTTGAAGCGTTTGGCGTAGTAGGAAGCGATTCCCTGCATCCCCTCTTCCCGGGCCGGTGCGATCGCCGCCGCCGGCGGGGGATCGGGGGTTGGCGCCGGGATTTCGGCGGGAGCCGCCTCGGCAACCGTCGGAACCGAAGCTTCGGCCGGCGGGACCGTGCCAGGCTCCTCGCCGGGCAGCGGCAGGACGGGCATGGCGGCCGGCGGGGTCGCGACCGGTGCTTCCAGGGGCGGAGCCGGGCGGATTTCCCGCACTGGCGGCGAAACCCCGCAGCCGGCGACGAACAGCGACAAAGCGAGAGCAGCCGGCAGCAGCCGGACCCTGGGGTAGCATCGCTGCATAACCATCTCACCTACCTCCTTTTCCCAGCCGTTCGATACCGGATGCCAGCGCCAGCCCGGCGACGAAGCCGCCGATGTGGGCGCCATGCGCCACCCCCGTGGCGGCCCCGCTGTTGACGAGGAAGGGGACAAGGTTGTCCACCAGCAGGTAGAGGCCGAGCACCAGCCGGGCCGGGAGGAGGAAGGTGTTCATGATGAAGGGGAAAAGGAAAATGAAGACCTTGATCTGGTTGCGGGGGAACCAGAGGTAGTATAATCCCAGAACTCCCGAAATAGCGCCCGAGGCCCCCACCATGGGGACATCGGACCCCGGCACGAAGACGGCGAAGAAAAGGGTCGCAGCCACGCCGCTGCCAAGGTAGGCCAGCAGATAGCCGACGCGGCCGAGACGATTCTCGACATTGTCGCCGTAAATCCAGAGAAAGAGCATGTTCCCCACCAGGTGCAGCCAGCCGCCATGCAGAAACATGGCGGTGAACAGAGTGGTGAGGGACGGATCGGACGGACGGTAGCCGTAGCGGAAAATGAACAGGTCGTAAGCGGAAAGCTGCTGCAGAATCGCCTGCGCCGGGATGCCTCCCCGGTCGCCGACGGCCCGCAGGTACTCGAACAGCAGCGGGTCGTTCAGGTCGGGCCGGGTGAAGGTGAGCGGCAGCGAAATCAGCAGGAAGACGCCGACGTTGACACCGATCAGCAGATAGTTGACGTAGGGGACCCCGCGCGGGTTCGGGGTATCGCCGATGGGAAGAAACATGAAACATCCTTTGCGGACGGGATAGGGGCGAACCGGCTGTTCATGTTAACACAATCTGCCGACGCTGGCACCCCTTGCCTTTTGCCTGGCTAGCCGTTATTCTCGCCGCACCGGAGGAACTTCACTTGAATCTGCTTTATTTCCTCGACCTCATCGGTACCGCCGCTTTCGCCGCCTCGGGAGCCTGGGCCGGCATTCGGCGCGAGATGGACCTCTTTGGCGTGCTGGTGCTCGGCCTCGTTACCGCTACCGGCGGCGGCACCCTGCGGGACATGCTGCTGGGCGACTCGCCGCCCTTTTGCCTCCAGGACGAAACCTATCTCTATATCGCCGCGGCCGTCGCCCTGCTCGTCTTCCTGCTGCACCGCCGACTGGAATTCCTCCAGCATCCGCTGCTCTATTTCGACGCCGTCGGGCTGGGCACCTTCGTCGTGATCGGCACCGGCAAGGCCCTCACTTTCCATCTCGGCTTCCTCGGCGCCGTCCTTATGGGCGTAATGACCGCCACCGCCGGCGGGGTGGTGCGCGACGTCCTCTCCAACCAGGTTCCGCTGATCCTGCGCAAGGAGATCTACGCCTCGGCCTGCCTGGCCGGCGCCGTCCTGCTGGTGCTGTTGCAGCGCACCCCCCTGCCGGCGCCACTGGCCGCCCTGACCGCCGCTCTGACGGTGATCACGGTAAGACTGCTCGCCATCCGTTATAATTGGTCCCTGCCCAAAGCGGCGGCCTGAACAGTTTCAAAGCAATCTTCAAGGAGGTCCCATCCCATGCACTCCGTCCGTTTGCTCGGCACACCGAAGACCTTCCGGGTGGGCAAGATCGTCTGCCTGGGCCGCAATTACCATGAGCACATCCGGGAGCTCGGCAACGAGGTCCCCGAGCAGCCCGTCATCTTCATCAAGCCCGCTACCAGCATCATCGGCGACGGCGAAGCGGTGGTCATCCCGCCCTATTCCCGCGACTGCCACCACGAGGTCGAACTGGCGGTACTGATCGGCAAATGGGGGAAAAACATCCCCGAGACCGAGGCGATGGAGCATGTGGCCGGCTACGGGGTGGCCATCGACCTCACCCTGCGCGACGTCCAGAACGAGCTGAAAAAGAAGGGGCTCCCCTGGGAGATCGCCAAGGGGTTCGATACCGCCTGCCCTCTCTCCGATTTCGTCCCCGCCACCGACATCGCCGACCCGCATGACCTGCGCCTCAGCCTGCTGGTGAACGGGACGCTGCGCCAGGATTCTTCCACCGCCCTGATGATGCGGCGCATCGAAACAACCATCCATCACATGTCGACCATCTTCACCCTGGAGGAGGGAGACATCATCCTCACCGGCACCCCGGCCGGAGTCGGTCCGGTTGCGGCCGGCGACCGCATGACGGCGGAAATCGAGGCGGTCGGCCGCCTGGAGGTCAGCGTCCGATGAAAAAAAGGATTGTTCTCATCGGTCCCGGCCGCCTGGGCATGACGGTGACCCGCCTGCTGGCGGAGGCCGGGCACGAGATCCGCGCCATCATCGGCCGTGACGGGAGCCGGGCGGCAGCGGCGGCCCGTTTCGTCGGCCGCCCCGGCATCGGTACCACCGATCTCACCCGGGTGCGGGAGGGGAAGCTGGTCCTGATCGCCCTGCCCGACGACCATATCGGCGAGATGGCTGCCCGCCTGCGCCGCGAAGGGCATCTGGCGCCGGGAACGGTCCTGGTGCATTTCAGCGGCATTCACCCGGCCGCCATCCTCCTGGGCGAGGAGGGGCCGTTCCTCCATGCGCTCGCCATTCACCCCCTGCAGAGTTTTGCCGATGCCGTCATGGGCGTACGCCAGCTGCCCGGCAGCCCATGTTCCGTGGAAGGTGAGGAAGCGTTGCTGCCGTTGGCGGAAGGTCTGATCGCCGACCTCGGCGGCATCCCTTTCCGTATCACGGCGGAGCACAAGGCCCTCTACCACGCTGCCGCCTGCGTCGCCTCCAACTACCTGGTCACCCTGGTCGATACCGCCAGCGAAATCATGGCCGCCTGCGGCTTCGGCCGCGAGGACGCCTTCCACCTCCTTACACCGCTGCTGCGCGGAACCGGCAAAAACCTCTCCGCCCTCGGCCCCGAACTGGCCCTCACCGGCCCCATTGCCCGCGGCGATCTGCGCACCGTGCGCAAGCATCTGCAGGCGCTGACCGAGCTGCCGCCGGATATCAGCGAAATTTACCGGGTTCTGGGACAGAGGACGGTGGCGCTGGCGAAAAGGAGGGGGACGCTGGAGCAGGGGACAGGGGAGAAAATCCTCAAAATTCTGGAAGAAAGGCACTAGGCCCGAGGCACGAGGCGAGAGGCAAATGCAGCCCCCCGGGCCTTTTGCCTCGGGCCTCGTACCTTTTGCCTTCAGCCCTTCGCCTCCCGCCTGAGCTTGTTCGTCAGCTGGTGGGCAAGACGCGTCGGCTCGGGCATCCGGTAGCGCCGGGCGCAGGCCAGGGCCAGTTCTGTGGCGGCGGCGATATCGGTCATGTGGCCGGGCGAAACAAAGAGGGGTTTGACCCGGTCCCGGGTCGTCAGGACGGTACCGATGCGCTCCCCGTCGAGGATCAACGGCACCTGGTCGCCCCGGCGGGCCCCGGGCGTCGGATGTTCTCCGCAGAGACGGCTCTTGGCACAACCCAGGGTCGGCAGGCCGAGCCAGAGGCCGAGGTGGCTGGCGATCCCCAGGCGGCGCGGGTGGGCGATGCCCTGGCCATCGACCAGAACCGCGTCGGGGAGAGTGCGCAGGCTGCGGAATGCTTCGAGAACGACAGGCAGTTCGCGGAAGGAGAGGAGACCGGGAATATAGGGAAAGGTGACCCGGCTGACGGCAGAGGCTTCTTCCACCGGCTCGAGTTCAGGAAAGGAGAGAACCACCACGGCGGCAAAGAAGAGGTCGCCGTGCTTTTCGTAAGAGACGTCCACCCCGGCGACGGTTCGCAGCGGCCGGGGCAGACAGTCGGCCAGCAGCACGCGGCCGGCCAGCTCCCGCTGCAGGGCGACGGCCTCGCGGAAGCCCATCGACCAGTCATGCAGGCACGGAATGTCCATCACTCCTCCCGGCGGACCTCTCACGGTCCCCGGTGCGGCCGCGGAGGCCGACTGAAACAGCTATTTCCCGGCCTTTTTTTCGCTTCGTCCCTTTTCCTGGGCAACTTCCTTGCCCGCAACTTTGGCGCCGGGATTATCCTGCGTCCCTGACAGTTTGAGCCGGCCTTTCAGCCGCTTCTCCCGCCGTTGCCGCCTGCGCTTCATCTCCCGCCGCCGTTCGCTGATTGCCATGCTCAACCTCCTTGTGGGATTGCACAGCCAATAGTTTAGCGAAAGATGGCCGGGAGGCAAGCCGCTGCCGGATATCATCTGGCAGGCGCCGGCAATACGCAAAGAGCCCCCGGAGGCAGGGACCGCCGGGGGCTTCTCTTTACGATGAACCTGGGCGATTCGTGAATCGCCCCCTACTTCTCCAGCAGCGCCGCATGCGCCGCCGCGAGACGGGCAATGGGGACGCGGAAGGGGGAGCAGGAGACGTAGTCGAGGCCGATCTTGTGGCAGAAGATGACGCTGGAGGGCTCGCCGCCGTGCTCGCCGCAGATGCCGAGCTTGATCTTCGGCCGGGTCGCCCTGCCCTTCTCGCACCCCATCTGCACCAGCAGGCCGACGCCCGCCTGGTCGAGAGCGACGAAAGGATCGCTGGGGAAAATCTCGCGCTCGACGTAGAAGGGGAGGAACTTGCCGGCGTCGTCGCGGGAGAGGCCGTAGGTGGTCTGGGTCAGGTCGTTGGTGCCGAAGGAGAAGAACTCGGCCTCGGCGGCGATCTTGTCGGCGGTCAGGGCAGCCCGCGGCAGTTCGATCATGGTGCCGATCAGGTACTCCACCTTGACCCCGTAGCGGCCGATCACCTCGTTGGCGACGCGCACCGCGTTGGTCCGCAGGATCGCCAGTTCCTTCACCTCGCCGACCAGGGGAATCATGATCTCGGGGACGATCTCGTATCCCTCCTCCTTGACCAGTTCACAGGCGGCTTCCATGATCGCCTGCACCTGCATGTCGTAGATCTCGGGGAAGGTGATGCCGAGGCGGCAGCCGCGGTGGCCGAGCATCGGGTTGAACTCATGCAGGAACTCGGCCTTGTGCTTCAGGGTGGCCGCCTGCACCTTCATCACCGCCGCCAGCTCATTGATATCCTTGTCGGTGTGCGGCAGGAACTCATGCAGGGGCGGGTCGAGCAGGCGGATGGTGACCGGCAGCCCCTTCATCTCACGGAAGATGCCGAGGAAGTCCCCCTTCTGCATCGGCAGGATCTTGGAGAGGGCGCGTTTACGCCCTTCGAGGTCGTCGGCGAGAATCATCTCGCGCACCGCCATGATCCGCTCCCCTTCGAAGAACATGTGCTCGGTACGGCAGAGGCCGATTCCTTCGGCGCCGAAACCGCGGGCGACCTTGGAGTCGTGGGGAGTGTCGGCATTGGTGCGTACGCGCAGGCGGCGAAACTTGTCGACCCACTCCATGAGCGTGCCGAAATCGCCGGTCAGCGCCGGCTGGACGGTGGGCACCGCCCCTTTCATCACCTCGCCGGTGGAACCGTCGAGGGTGATGATGTCCCCTTTCCTGACCACCACGCCGCCACGGGCGACGAACTGCTGAGACTTGTAGTCGACCTTGATGTCGCCACAGCCGGCGACGCAGCACTTGCCCATGCCGCGGGCGACCACCGCTGCGTGCGAGGTCATGCCGCCACGGGCGGTGAGAATTCCCTGGGCGGCGTGCATGCCGTGGATGTCTTCGGGGCTGGTCTCGACGCGCACCAGGATCACCTTGAGACCGATCTTCGCCGCCGCCTCGGCCTCATCGGCAGAGAAGACCACCTCGCCGTTGACGGCGCCGGGCGAGGCCGGCAGTCCCTTGGCGATGACGTCCTTGGCCGCCCTGGGATCGAGGGAGGGGTGCAGCAGCTGGTCGAGCTGTTCGGGCTGCACCCGCAGAACCGCCTCCCGGTCAGAGATCAGCCCTTCCCTGACCATGTCGACGGCCACCTTCACCGCCGCCCGGGCGGTGCGCTTGCCGTTGCGGGTCTGCAGCATGTAGAGCTTGCCCTTCTCGATGGTGAACTCGATGTCCTGCATGTCCCGGTAATGCTTCTCCAGGGTCTGCTGGATCTTCATCAGCTGGGCGTAGCTCTCCGGCATCACTTCTTCCATCGAGGGGAGGGAGCCGTCGCCGCCCACCTTGTTGATCGGCTGCGGGGTGCGGATGCCGGCCACCACGTCCTCGCCCTGGGCGTTGACCAGGAATTCGCCGAAGAAGACGTTTTCGCCGGTGGAGGGGTTGCGGGTGAAGGCGACACCGGTGGCGCAGTCGTTACCCATGTTGCCGAAGACCATCGACTGGACGTTGACCGCCGTCCCCCAGTCGGCGGGGATGTTGTTGAGCTTGCGGTAGGTGATGGCGCGGGGATTCATCCAGGAACCGAAGACGGCGCCGATCGCCCCCCAGAGCTGCTCCTGCGGGTCCTGGGGGAAATCGCGGCCGAGGGCTTCCTTGACCTTGTTCTTGAACAGCCCGACCAGTTGCTTCAGGTCGTCGGCCGTAAGCTCGGTATCGTTCTTGACCCCGCGCTGCTCCTTCATCTGGTCCATGAGATGGTCGAGGTCCTCCTTCTCCATCTCCATGACCACGTCGGAATACATCTGGATGAAGCGCCGATAGGCATCATAGGCGAAACGGGGATCGCCGCTCTGGGCGATCACCCCCTGAATCGTCTGGTCGTTGAGGCCGAGGTTGAGGACGGTGTCCATCATCCCCGGCATCGAGGCCCGGGCGCCGGAGCGCACCGAGACGAGCAGCGGATTTTTCGGATCGCCGAACTTCTTTCCCATGAGCTGCTCGATCTTCTTCAGGTTCTCGTCCACCTGCCCCTTGAGCTCGGCCGGGTATTGGCGATTGTTCTTGTAGAATTCGACGCAGACCTCGGTGGTGATGGTGAAACCCGGCGGCACCGGCAGGCCGATAGCGGTCATTTCCGCCAGGTTGGCCCCTTTGCCGCCGAGCAGGTTTTTCATCTCCCCCTTGCCTTCGGCCTTCCCGTCGCCGAAGAAATACACGAACTTGGCACTCATCAACCTCTCCTCCTCAGAACGTTGTGAACAGGGGCCACAGAGCCCCTTCCCCGTGAACGAACAACCGACGACCCTTCCCCGGTCAGTCGGCAATCCTGGAAAAATCGGCGATCCCGGCGAAGAGCCGGGAAACGGCGGTGAGCAGCGCCAGGCGGTTGGTTCGGACCGCCTCGTTGTTGGCCATGACCATGACACCGTCGAAGAAGGCGTCCACCGGCACCCGCAGGGTGGCGATGGCGCGCAGCGCCGCGGGATAGTCCTCGGCCCGGATGTGCTTATCGACCTCTGCCTGAACCCGCCCCAGAGTCTCGAACAGGGTCCGTTCACAGTCGGCTTCGAACAGGCCCGGCTCGACGCTGGCCGGAACCCCGCCCTTGATGATGTTGACCACCCGCTTGAAGGCAACCGCCAGCGGCTCGAAGTCGGCGTGCCCTTTGAGGTCGGCCAGCGCCTTGACCCGTTCCAGAGCGTCCAGGGGCTCGTCGAAGGAGGCGGAAAGGACGGCGTCGACCACGTCCTGCGGATAACCGAAGGAGGTGAGCATGTTGAAGAAGCGCTGGCGGAAGAAGTTCAGCACGTCGGCGTTCACCTCGGCGGCCGGGCGGGTCAGCTTCGCTTCGAGCAGGGCGACGCTGCGCCCCACCAGTTCGGGCAGCGAGAGGCGGTAACCGCGCTCGAGGATGATATTGAGGATGCCGATGGCGCAGCGGCGCAGGGCATAGGGGTCGGCGGTGCCGGTCGGAATGAGGCCGACACCGAAGCAGCCGCAGACGGTGTCGATCTTGTCGGCGATGGAGACGAAGGCGCCGACGTTGTCCGAGGGGAGCTGGCCGCCGGCCTGCACCGGCAGGTAGTGCTCGTAGATCGCCGTGCAGACGCGCGGATCCACCCCCTCGAGGCGGGCGTATTCGCGCCCCATGACCCCCTGCAGTTCGGGGAACTCGTAGACCATGCCCGTCTCCAGGTCGCATTTGGCCAGCAGCGCCGCCCGCTCGGTCAGCTCCCGGACCGCCGGATCGAAGCGGTCGGCGAGCCCGACCGCCAGTTCGCGGACGCGCATGACCTTTTCGTAGCTGGTCCCCAGTCTGGCTTGGTAAACGACGTTTTTCAGCGCCTCGAGGCGGCTCTCCAGCTTGACCTTCTGGTCTTCCTTCCAGAAAAACATGGCATCGGAGAGGCGGGCCCGCAGCACCCGCTCGTTGCCCCGCGCCACGACCTCCGGATCCTCGACCCGGGTGTTGGAAATGGTGATGAAGCGCGGCAGCAGCCGGCCGTCCTGACCGGTCAGGGTGAAGTAGCGCTGGTGCTCGCGCATGGTGGTGATCAGCAGCTCGCGGGGGAGTTCGAGATACTTTTCCTCGAAGGAGCCGCAGATCGGGCTGGGGTCCTCCACCAGGAAGGCGACCTCTTCGAGCAGTTCCTCGTCGGGATTGACCTGGCCGCCGGCGGCATGGGCGGCGCGCTCGATCTCACGGGCGATAATCACCTGGCGCTTCTGCGGATCGGGGATGACGAAATGGCGCTCGGCCTCCTCCAGCCAGTTCGCGAGGCTGCGCACCGGAAACGGCCCGGGCGCCATGAAGCGGTGGCCGTGCGAGAGGTTGCCGCTTTCGACGTTGCCGTAACGGAAGGGGACGACGAAGCCATCGTAGAGGGCGACGAGCCAGTGGATCGGCCGGGCAAAGCGAATATCCAGGTCCTTCCAGCGCATCGACTTCTTGAAGGGAATGCCGGCAATGAGCCGCGGCAGCATTTCCGGCAGCAGGTCGGCAGTGGGTCGCCCCTCCTCCACCTTGGAGACGAAGATGTAGGCCCCCTTGTCGGTCTCCATGGTGGAGAGTTGCGCGACCTCGACGCCATTGGCCCGAGCAAACCCGATGGCTGCCTTGGTCGGATTGCCGTCGGCGTCGAAGGCGACCTTGACCGAAGGGCCGGCCACCGTCAGCTCCTGCCGCTCCTGCAGACGCGCCACATCGGCCACGGCGATGGCGAGCCGGCGCGGGGTGGCGAAGGTGCGCACCGCGCCGAAGCGGACGCGGGCATTCTCCAGCTCCTTGCGCAGCAGGCGCTCCAGGTCGGCCATGGCGACGGGCAGAAAACCGGCCGGAATCTCTTCGGTGCCTATTTCCAGAAACAGTTCAGCGGACATGATATCTCCGATAAGGGAATGTAGGGGCGCAGCATGCTGCGCCCCTACACATCATTTCTTCAGCAGCGGAAAACCCATCTTCTCCCGCTGGGCGACATACCCTTCGGCGCACAGGCGGGCCACATTGCGTACCCGGCCGATGTAGGAAGCGCGCTCGGTGACCGAGATGGCGCCGCGGGCATCGAGCATGTTGAACGAGTGGGAACATTTCATCACGTAGTCGTAGGCAGGCAGCACCAGGCCCTTTTCGACCAGGCGCACGCACTCCTTCTCGTACATGTTGAACAGGTTGAGGAGCATGGCGACATCGGCTTCCTCGAAATTATAGGTGGAAAATTCCACCTCGCTCTGGTGATGGACGTCGCCGTACTTGACGCCCTTGACCCACTCCAGATCGTAGACGTTGTCGACCCCCTGCAGGTACATGGCGATGCGCTCGCAGCCGTAGGTGATCTCGCCGGCCACCGGCTTGAGGTCGATGCCGCCGGCCTGCTGGAAGTAGGTGAACTGGGTGATCTCCATGCCGTCGAGCCAGACTTCCCAGCCCAGCCCCCAGGCACCGAGGGTCGGCGACTCCCAGTCGTCCTCGACGAAACGGATGTCGTGCTGGGCGGGATTGATGCCGAAGCTTCGGAGGGAGTCGAGGTAGAGGTCCTGGATGTTCATCGGCGACGGCTTCATGATCACCTGGAACTGGTAGTAGTGCTGCAGCCGGTTGGGGTTCTCCCCGTAACGGCCGTCGGTGGGGCGCCGCGAAGGCTCGACGTAGGCGACGTTCCAGGGCTCGGGGCCGAGCACGCGCAGGAAGGTGGCGGGGTTGAAGGTGCCGGCCCCCTTCTCCACGTCGTACGGCTGCTGGATGATGCAGCCCTGTCTGGCCCAGTAGTTCTGCAATGCGAGAATCAGCTCTTGAAAGGTCACGTTGCCTCCGTCGCTCATGACTTGTCCACCGCTGCCCAGGGCCTGGCGGAACGTATACTGTATACAATTTTAGGCCGCAAATTTTATCGTCTTTGCGGCAATCTGTCAAGGAAAGAACCGCTGCGGACGGTATAGTTCAGCCCGCTTGCGAAGGATTCTCGACGGCCAGCATCCGCTCCAGAAACGGCAACGATTTGAGCGGCCGCGACAGCAGTGGACGCAGAGCCTCGGCGGTCACCATCCCCCCCTCGCGCAAGGTCTGCGGGCTGAAGCGGAAACCGGCAAAGAGCGTCGGCGGCGTCAACAGACAGCGGGCCAGGGTCCCCAGCGTTGCCAGGCCAAGCTGCAGGGCCGGACCGCCGGCGGCACAGGCGGGACAAAGACCGCCGCCGCGCTGGGTATCGAAGTGGGCCTGCGGCTCGGTCAGGGTTTCGTTGCAGAGCGAGCAGTGCAGCAGATGCGGAACATAGCCGGCCAGTTGCAGCAGGCGCAGTTCGAACAGCAGGCGCGCCTCCGGCCTGGCGCCGCCGCCGGAGAGGTGGTCGAGGTAGGCGGCCAGCAGGGCGAAAGCCTCGCCATGACCATGCCCCTCCCCCAGCAGCGCCTCCAGCAGTTCGCAGCCGTAGCCGGCCAGGGCTATCCCCGTCAGGTCCTGGCGCAAACCGGCGCGCAGATCGATCAGCTCGGCCTCGCGCAGCGACAACAGATCGCCCGAGCGGGGCGAACTCCAGTGCAGCCGGACCTGGGCGAAGGGCTCCAGGGAGGTGCCGAAGCGCCGGCGGCTCTTGCGCGCACCGCGAGCAAAGCCTTTGATCAGCCCATGGGCGGGCGTCAGGAAAGTGACGATGCGGTCCGCCTCGCCGTAATCGAGATGCTGCAGGACGATGGCTTCGGAGACGTGAAGGTTCATTCTGGTGATTGACAACTCGGAAGCGAGCGAAGCATGGATTGCGGGAACAACATATCTATCTCCCCCTCTCCCCCCAATTATCCCCGTAATTCGGCTCAGGAATTAGTCTGCGCCATGGAGGCCAGCATGTCGACCGATTTTTTGATGTTTGCAATATCGCGGGCGATCTGCTGGGTGGCACGGAACTGTTTTTCCGAAATGACTCCAGTCTTTTCGCTTATCGATTTGACCTCGGCAATGCCTGATTGGATCTGTTCCAGGATCTCGGTGATCTTGTCCGCCGAGGAGGAACTGTTTTTGGCCAGTTTCCTGATTTCATCGGCAACGACGCTGAAGCCGCGACCGTGTATCCCGGCCTGCGCCGCGATGATCGCGGCATTCAAACCCAGCAGACCGGTCTGGTCCGCCACGTCGAGAATAAAGTCGAGCATCTGGTTGGTATCCCGAACCTTGGTCTCGGTGGCAGAGACCGCCTCGGCCACTGCCCTGTTGGCCGCATTCAATTCCTCCGAGCCGGCGTAAATGTTTTCGATGGCAGCGGCCGTCTGCTCGACGCTGCGGGATATTTCGCCGGCCACCTCACCAATCAGGTCGAGGTGCCGAGTCTCCTGGATCCGGGCGGCAATGACCGCCGCAGCGATCTTGGCAATCGGCTTGACGACCTCCAATGGACCGCCGATGCCGAAGGTGCCGATTCGTTCACCGTCCACCTTGATGACAATGTTGTACCCCTCCCGCATGCTGCCGCCGCTGCGCTCCGCCTCTTCCCTGGTAATGGCAATGCTGTCCAGTTCGCCCCGCATGATCCGCGCCGCACCTTCATGCCGCACGCCGAAGCGTTCTCTGGATCTGTCACCGATGATCACCCCGTCGGTGTCGCAGACGATCATGTTGTACCCGGTTTCACCGGAGACGAATTCTACCAGTTGTTGAGCCATTTCCGTGGTCATCTGGATCATGGTCACCTGCCGGGAGCGATGTTTAATTAAGGCCTTTCATAGATACCGGCAATTCCCGGCAACAGTCAAACATTATTTACAATTTCAGGTCAGCTTTAATCCTTGGACAGAGTAGGGACATTCCCGCAGAAATCGGCGACGACGCGGCCGGAACTGCTAGAATGGAGGAGACGATGAAAACCCTGACAATCGCCATTCTCAGTTTGTCGCTGGTCAACCTCAGCATCCGGGAGGTCTTATGAAAAGCAAACTGATCCTCTCCCTGTCAATTCTCCTGCTCCCTTTTGCCACGAACGCCCTGGCCGACAAGGCGATTTTGGCCGGAGGATGTTTCTGGTGCATGGAGGCGGACTTTGAAAAGCTGGATGGCGTCACCGACGTGGTCTCGGGATTTACCGGCGGCACGTTGAAAGACCCGACCTACAACGGCAATCATGAGGGGCACTACGAGGCGGTGGAAATCACCTACGACACGACGCGGGTGAGTTACCAGCAGTTGCTCGACTACTACTGGGTGAATATCGACCCATTTGACGACGGCGGGCAGTTCTGTGACCGAGGGCACAGCTACCTGAGTGCCATTTTTGTCGCGAATGAAGCGGAAAGGAAGATTTCCGAGGAGTCCAAAAGGAAGGTCGAGGCGATGTTCCCGGGGGAAAAGGTAGTCACCCCCATCCTGGAGGCGTCAATCTTCTATCCGATCAAGGGGGACGAGAGCTACCATCAGGATTTTTACAAGAAGAGCCCCATTCGCTACAAGGCGTATCGCTGGAATTGTGGGCGGGATCAACGGTTGAAGGAGATTTGGGGGGATAAGGCGACGCATTGATCCAGGGGATGAAAATTTAGAATCTGCCCGGATTCCGGGGGCAGCTCACTTATCACCCCCCCTCACCCTCCTCAGAATTAAGTAAGGTGTCCCCCGAAATCCATCCGCGACGTCACATGGTAGAATGCCCCCGAATATTCGATCCGAAGCGGTCGTCCCATCCCCCCCATGACCTATCCCTCAAAGCCAGTCTGATCTTTCTATATATTTGTGAAAAGTGTAGGTCTGACACCCTGTGACGTACGTTCCCCTCTTGCCTTCACCTCTAATCGGGTCAAATTGTGAGCCGATTACTGCCGATAATCGGCTCACGAAATATCAGAATCCTGGTTGCGGTAGGGGCGCTGCTTGCCGCGCCCCAGGGCGGAGCAAGCGCCGCCCCTACAACCTGTCTTTTTCTCCTCCGTGTCTCCGTGTCGCTGTGGCGGAAAGCTTTTACGCCGGAAAAACCTCCAC
>DASPGW010000101.1 GCA_035620395.1 Desulfuromonadales bacterium
GCCGTCGTGCGACTGTCGACAAAGAAGAGCCCCGCCTCCTTCATCGCCGCCAGCACCACTTCCATCCCCTCCCGGTATTCGGTAAACCGCGACCCCATGTGGTTGTTCCCCCCCACGGCATAGGGAACCCGCTCGACAAAATCCTGGAAACGTTGCCGGATCTCCTCAGGTGACTGGCCGAGCAGCAAGGCGTCATCGCCCGGATTGATGGCCGGATAGCTCTGGGGTTCCATGGGGATATGGATCATCACCTCGCGCCCCTTCCGGTGGGCAAGGGTCGCCACCTGGGCCGCGTAGGCCTCGCCGGGGAGGATGGCGAAGGTCACCGGCAGATCGATGGCGAGCAGGGCCCTGGCGGTTTCGAGATCACGCCCCAGATCGTCCATGATGATCGCCGCGCGCGCCCGAACCTTGGTTGGACGCACGGGCGAGGGAGTCGCCGGCGGGCGAAAATGCAGCAGATAAACCTTCGTCTCACCGAGATAGATGTGCAGATCCCCCTCGGCCGCAAGAGCTTCCAAACGGAGGTCGGCGGCAAGGCTGGACAGCTGCCGGGAAAACTCGTCGCGCAGTGCCTCGGGGGGGAGCGCGCCTTGCACTTCGTAGCGGGCGAGGTCGCCCGATCGGCTGATGTCCACCTGGGACAGGGAGATCCCACTGCGCAGCAGCAGGCTTTCAACCTCCACCCGGACATCTTCGATAAGTGTCGCCCGCGGTGACGCCGGAGGCACCGCCCTTTCGGCCGCCGGAGGCAACGGTGCCGGCAGCGGAGGGGGCACTCTCTGTCGCAGATGAGGGAGAGCGATCAGGCTGGCGAGCAGGAAGCCGAGCAGGAACAGGGCGGCAAGGAGAACCTTGAGACGAGGACCCTTTTCCGGCTTGCCGGCCTTACCGCGTTTGCCGGGTTTCTGACTTCGGGGTTTCTTTTGGGAGGACATGCGTCAGGTCGGGATGAGGGGGGGATGAAGCCATCCCCCCGGATTGCAAACACAAGGGTGATCAGGCCGCCGGGCGCTCCAGACCTTTGAGAATCTCCCAGCCTTTGAGCAGATCGAGGGCACGAATCAACTGATAATCACCCAGCGCCTCCTCGTCGAGGGAGAATTTCTGCGCCGGCCCGGAAGGTCTCTCCTGCTCCGGCTTTCCGGGCGTCTCGAAATGGTTTTTGAGGTCCTTCTCGCGGAAGTGGCTGCCGTCAGCCTCCTCCTTGACCTCACCGGGGTGAACGACGATGTCGGGCGTAATGCCCTTGGCCTGGATCGAGGTGCCGTTCGGGGTGAAATAGCGAGCGGTGGTCAGACGCAACCCTGAATCGTCGCCGAGAGGGATGATGGTCTGCACCGATCCCTTGCCGAAGCTCTGGGTTCCCATGACCACCCCCCGTCGATGGTCCTGCAGAGCGCCGGCCACGATCTCCGCAGCGCTGGCACTGCCGCCGTTGATCAGAACCACCATGGGATAGAGGGGTTCGGTCCCTTTCTGGTGAGCAATGAACTTCATCTGGCTGCCTTCCTCACGCCCCTCGGTGTAGACGATCAGACCGCTTTCCAGGAAGGCGTCGGAAACTTTGACCGCCTGATCGAGCAGGCCGCCGGGATTGTTGCGCATGTCGAGAACCAGGCCCGAGAGGCGGCCGTCATTCTCCTTGCGCAAGCCCTCCAGGGCAGCATGCAGGTCATCGGCGGTCCGTTCCTGGAACTGGGTCACCCGAACGTAACCGAAGCCGTCCTCCAGGGTCCGCGCCTTGATGCTCCTGATTTTGATGAGCTCACGAACCAGGATGAACTCCCGGGGCTTGTCGAAGCTGTCCCGCATGATGGTGATGCTGACTTTGCTCCCCTTGGGGCCGCGCATCATCTTGACCGCTTCCATGATCCCCATATCCTTGGTGAATTTCTCTTCGATCTTGAGGATCTGGTCGCCGGCCTGCAACCCCTCCCGGTAGGCCGGAGTGTCTTCAATCGGTGAAACGATGGTCAAAATCCCGTCCTTGACGGTAATCTCAATGCCCACGCCGCCGAATTCGCCGCTCGTATCGATCTGCATCTCTTTGAACATTTCCGGAGGCATGAAGCCCGAATGCGGGTCCAGGGAGGCCAGCATGCCGTTGATGGCCCCATAAATGAGGTCTTTCATCGGGACTTCTTCGACATAGCTTTTGCCGACGATGGAAAGCACGTCGGTAAAAAGCTCGATATCCTGGTACGGGGGAGATGCCTCCGCCTGAACTACGCGGTTGACATGCCCCGTCGATATCCACCCCAGCAGAACAATGGCCAGCAGCAGAATCAGAATGCTGGACCGCTTTTTTCTGAACATCCGTTTTCCTCCGGAAATAATGAGACTATGTCAGCGCGGCTGCAGCCATGCCAGCGGATCGAGGGGAGTGCCGCCGCGCCTGATTTCGAAATAAACGCCCTTACTCCCTTCCAGGCCGGAATAGCCCAGAATGTCGCCCCCGGCCAGCAGGTCGCCGACCTTTTTGCTCAGCCGCGCCGCCTGTGCATAAAGGGAATAATAGCTGTCACCGTGGTCGATGATCAGCAGGTTGCCGTACCCCTTGAACCAGTTGGCAAAGAGGACCCGCCCCGGCCCAATGGCTCGGATAGGATTTTCGCCGGCAGCGGCGATCTCGATCCCGTGGCTGTCGTACATGGTCCCCAACTCGGGATGCCGTCCGGTACCGAAACCGATCCGGACGATGCCTTCGACCGGCCAGGGGAGCCGACCTTTGCGAGAGGCAAAAAACCCTGTTTTTTCACTATACTCCCGGGGCTTTTCCGATTCAAGCTTTTTGACCAGACCGGCCAGCCGGCCTGCCCTCTCGCGAAGCTCCGCCAGCGCCGCCGCCAGCGACTGGCGATCGCGGCGCACCTGCACAAGAAGCTCCTCCTTGAGGCGCAGCGCCTGGCGTGCTGTCTTCTGGTTTTCCGCCAGTGCGGCAACCCCTGCCTGCTGCTCCCGGCGCAGTATCGTCAACCGCGCCAGAGCCTTCTGCAGCTCATCCAACTGCTGCCGGTAGGTGGCCAGCAACTCCCGGTCGCGCCGCACGACCCTGCCGAGAAAATCGTAATCCTGCGCCATCTGTTCCGGCGAAGAGGGAGAGAAGAGAATCTTGACCAGACCCGTTTCGCCGGCTTTATAGAGCGCCGCCAGACGCCGGCGCACGTCGGCTTCGCTGGCAGCCGCAGCACGCCGGGCGCTTGCCGCAGCCACCTCCCTGTCGGCAATCTCCGACTCCATTGCCGCCAGACGCCGCTTCTGCCCTGCCAGTTGCGTCCCCAGGCGTGAAATCTCGGTTTCCACCGTCTGCAGGTCTTCAGCCAGCGAATGTTCAGCCGTCTGCTTCGCCTCGAGATTCCTCGCCGTCTGGGCAATCCGTTTCTGAATTTCTTCCAGTTTCCGGCGGCTTTCGTTCAGTTCAGAGGCCGCCGGTACGCCCGCGAGCAACAAAATGCAACTCCAGGTGATTGCCGTACCTCGTAAAAGGTGCCACAGAAATATCACGGGATCATATCCGCACGAGCTTGCGCAACGACAGCAGACTGCCGGCAAGACCGAGCAAGACGCCGGCGGCAATCAGCAGAAGCTGCCAGGACAGGGGCAGGAAGGTGACCCGCTCAACGCCTGAAGCGAGAAGCAGCGAGTTCAGCCCCTGCTGCAGGAAAAGCTGGAAGAGAGCGTAGGCACCGGCCACGGCGAGCCCACCCCCCAGAGCTCCCTGCAGCGCACCCTCAAGAAGAAAAGGCGCCTTGATGAACATCGGCGTGGCGCCGACCAGGGCCATGATTTCCAGCTCGTCGCGGCGGGCATAGAGGGTGAGCTTGATGGTATTGGCAACGATAAACAGGGCGGCAAACAGCAGAAACCCGCCGAGTATTGCCCCGGCCAGCCGTAGCAGGGAGACAAAGGCCTCGAAGCGCTCCAGCCACTCCTGTCCGTAACGCAGGTCCGACAAACCGGTATGCTGTCGCAAACGGGAGACGAGAGCCGAAACCCCCGCGCGGTTGCGGCTGCCTTCGTTGAGGGTAATTTCGAGGGAGGCGGGGAGGATGTCCGGGGCGACGCCTTCCAGGAGGTCGGCGTCATCCGCCAGTCGTTTCTTGAAGCGCTTCAGTGCCTCGGCGCTGGAGATGAACTCGACCTTCTCGACCTCCGGCAAGCCACGAATATCAGCGATCCATTGCCGCAGAAGCCTCTCCTCCGGCACGGTGTCGATAAAAGCCACCACCTGCACATCCTCGCTCCAGTGCCGGGTGAGTTTCTGCACGTTCAGCACGACGATGGCAAAGAAGGCAAGAATGGTAAGCGCAACGGCCACCGTCCCCACCGCGGCGCCGCAGAGCATGGGGCTTTGACGCATGTTGCGCAGGGCCCGAAACACAAAAAAACCGGATCGTTCGAACAAGTTCAATACCTCGCAGACACAGGTGAGGCCGCACTACACACGCCTCACCTTTTCAAGCACATCATGGGGTTCGATCGTCCACCAGGCGCCCCCCTTCGAGAACGATCAGCCGCCGCGGGAAACGGCGTATCATCTCCCGGTCGTGGGTCGCCAGCAGGACGGTGGTTCCCCGGGCGTTGGCCCCCCGAAAGAGTTCGAGTATCTCTACCGTCACTTCGGGGTCGAGGTTGCCGGTTGGTTCATCGGCCAGCAACACGAGGGGATCGACCACCAGTGCACGGGCAATCGCCACCCGCTGTTGCTCCCCGCCGGAAAGCTCGAGCGGATAGCGCTGAAGTTTGTGCTCCAGACCGACCTGTTTAATCGACTGGTAGACCTTTTTGCTGATTTCGTATCGTTTTCTCCCCTGGATCTCCAGGGGGAAGGCGACGTTCTCGAAAACCGTACGGGAAGTCAGCAGCTTGAAGTCCTGAAATACCACTCCCATTCGGCGGCGCAGCAGAGAAATTCGGGCGGGGCTCATGCGGGTCAGGTTCTGCCCGTCAATCAGGATCTGTCCCCGGTTCGACTTCTCAGCACCGTAGAGCAGCTTGAGCAGGGTCGACTTGCCGGCCCCGGAAGGTCCGGTGATGTAGACGAATTCCCCTTTCGAAATCTTCAGGGTGATGTCATCGAGCGCAGCGGAATCTTTCTGATAGGCTCTGCCTACGTTGTAGATCTGGATCATCTTCTGGCTACCATTCGTAGAAAGTCCTTCCAAGCAGTCCCGCCAGCTTTCTGCCGCTGCCTACCTCGAAGAATTTCATATCACATCGCCAGTGAAAATTGAATGAAAAAGGGCACCGAAACCCTTGAAGGCTATCCTTCAGCCCCTCAGTATGAGGAGACGAAAAAAGGCGACCCGAGCTGGATCGCCTTTTTCATCGTATATGGCGGGGCTGACGGGACTCGAACCCGCGACCTCCGGCGTGACAGGCCGGCGTTGTAACCGACTCTACTACAGCCCCCTATCTCATGGCGTGCTTTGCGCTGCTTGTTAATGGTGGGCGAAACAGGGCTCGAACCTGTGACCCTCGGCTTGTAAGGCCGATGCTCTCCCAGCTGAGCTATTCGCCCGGATTGAATGGCGGGGCTGACGGGACTCGAACCCGCGACCTCCGGCGTGACAGGCCGGCGTTGTAACCGACTCTACTACAGCCCCGCATGGGACAAGACAGAAAATAGGAAACAGAAAATAGGTGTCGCGGAGGGGGCGGAGGCGGCTATTTTCCGTTTCCTATTTTCTTTTAGACCACTGTGCTCGGACAGCGGTTACAGCGACTACTGAACAGAATCCTTCAGGGCCTTGCCGGCCTTGAACTTGGGTGACTTGGCAGCAGCGATTTTGATCTGCGCGCCGGTCTGGGGGTTCTTGCCGGTGCGGGCTGCACGCTCGCCAACGCTGAAGGTGCCAAACCCGACCAGGGCCACTTTCTCACCGGCCTTCATGGCTTCAGTCACGGCATCGATGAATGCTTTGAGGGCCTTTTCGGAATCGGTTTTGCTGAGCCCCGCCTTCTCTGCCATCGCATTAACGAGATCCGCCTTCGTCACAACATACCTCCACGTTATTAAGGATTATTAAAGCCCTGCCGAAAACGCGTTATATATATCGAATTACCCGGAGGGTGTCAAGAGAATATTTGTTGGAAAGCTAGTGCCGGACCGCTTCTTCGGCTCCGGCGGCGTAATCCTCCCCCGCAGGAATGGCTGGCAGCGGCACGGTTTCCGCCAGCGCCTCGGCGAGTACCTGGTCCATGTGCTCGGCCGGGATCACCTGCAAGGATTTCAGTATCTGGGGCGGAACTTCCTCAAGGTTCTTTTCGTTCTCCTGCGGAATCACCACGCGGGTAATGCCGGCACGCTTTGCCGCCAGGAGTTTTTCCTTGAGCCCGCCGATCGGCAGCACGCGGCCGCGCAGAGTGATTTCTCCGGTCATAGCCAGATCACGATTTACACTGCGTCCGGTCAGCGCCGAGGCGAGTGCAGTGGCCATGGTGATGCCGGCGGAAGGGCCATCCTTGGGAATTGCGCCCTCCGGGACATGGATGTGAATGTCCAGCTTGTGATAGAAGTCCTTTTCCAGCCCCAGCTCCCGCCAGCGGGAACGCACGTAGCTCATGGCGGCCTGCGCTGATTCGCGCATGACTTCCCCCAGCTTGCCGGTAACGGTAAGTTTTCCCTGGCCGGGAAGAACCGTTGTCTCAATGACCAGCAACTCTCCCCCTACCTCAGTCCAGGCCAGACCGGTGGCCAAACCGACCCGGTCTTCCTCCTCTTTGACACCGTAGCTGTAACGGGGGACACCAAGGTATTTCCTGACCTGCGGGGCACCGATCGTAAAGCGTTTCTTCTTATCCCTGGATTTGACCAGCTCTCGGGCGATCTTGCGGCAGATGTTGGCAATTTCCCGCTCCAGACTGCGCACCCCCGCTTCCCTGGTATAACGACGGATAACCTCGTTGAATGCCGTGTCGGCGAAATGGACCAAGTCGGGTGACAGACCGTGTGCCTCGAGCTGCTTGGGCAGCAGGTAGCGTTTGGCGATATTGAGTTTTTCCTCTTCCGTGTACCCTTCGATACGGATCACTTCCATCCGGTCCCGCAAGGGGCCGGGTATGGCGTAAAGAGTATTGGCAGTGGCGACGAACAGTACACTGGAAAGATCATAATCGACATCGAGGAAATGATCGCCGAAGGTATGATTCTGTTCTGGATCGAGTACTTCCAGCAGCGCTGACGAAGGGTCGCCGCGGAAATCGGTACTCATCTTGTCGATTTCGTCGAGCAGAAAGACCGGGTTCTTCACGCCAACCTTGCGCAGCCCCTGAATGACCTTGCCCGGCATGGCGCCGATATAGGTCCGGCGGTGCCCACGGATCTCCGCCTCGTCACGCACCCCCCCCAGTGAGATGCGGACGAACTTGCGGCCGAGGGCCTTGGCAATGGAGCGCCCCAGCGAAGTCTTGCCGACCCCCGGAGGACCGACCAGGCAGAGGATCGGTCCCTTGATTTTTTTGACCAGAGCCTGCACGGCCAGGTATTCGAGTATCCGCTCCTTGACCTTCTCCAGACCGTAATGGTCCGCCTCGAGAATCTGCTCGGCATGCTCGAGGTCGAGCCGATCCGTGGTCCCCTTCTTCCAGGGAAGGGAAACCAGCCAGTCGACATAATTGCGCACCACGGTGGCTTCGGCGGACATGGGCGACATCATCTTGAGCTTGCGCAGTTCGCAGAGGGCCTTTTCCGTCGCCTCCTTGGACATCCGCTTCTTGCCGATCTTCTCTTCGAGTTCGCGGATTTCCTGCTTGAATTCGTCCTTTTCGCCGAGTTCCTTCTGGATCGCCCGCATCTGCTCGTTGAGGTAGTATTCCCGCTGGCTGCGCTCCATCTGGGTTTTGACCCGGTTGCGGATCTTCTTCTCGATCTGCAGGATCTCCACCTCTCGCTCCATGAGAGCAAGAAGCTTCTCCAGCCTTTCGCGGGGGCTGATCAGGGCAAGGATTTCCTGCTTTTCGGGAATACGTACATTCAGATGGGCGATGACAGTGTCGGCCAGCCGGCCGGGCTCGGTAATGCCGCTGACCGATGAAACCATCTCCGGCGGCACCTTCTTACCCAGATTGACGTAGTTTTCGAAGGCGTCAGTGATGCTGCGGATGAGGGCTTCCAACTCGGGCGTGGCAACAGAATCATCGGGGATCTCGTCGATCTCGGCAAAAACACACTCCTCCCGCTGAACGATGGCGTTAATGCGAGCGCGGCTTTTCCCCTCGACCAGAACCTTGACCGTTCCGTCCGGCAGCTTGAGCAGCTGGATGACCTGCCCCAATGTACCTATTTCGTAAATGTCGCCAGGCCCCGGTTCGTCGATCTTGGGGTCCTTCTGCGTGGCCAGGAAGACCAGCTTGTCCTTTTCCATCGCCCCTTCCAGGGCATGGATCGACCGGGGTCGACCGACAAACAGGGGCGTGACCATGTATGGAAAGATGACGATGTCCCGCAGCGGCAACAGCGGATAGAGAACCGCCCTGGCTTCGTCTTCACGAATGGGATCGTTTTCCGGCAGGTTCGTCATGATTTCAGGCCGCTCCCTCGGTAATCAGGCTTCGCATGTCACGCGGACTCGGCACACTCGTAAAGCACAATGGGGCGCGCCCGATTGAGGATGACATCCTCGTTGATGACGACCTCCTTGACCCGGTCCTGCGAAGGAATTTCGTACATCACATCGAGCATGGCGTTCTCGAGAATGGAGCGCAGGCCGCGCGCGCCGGTCTTTCTCTTCAGCGCCTCGCGGGCAATGGCCACCAGCGCGCCGTCGGTGAATTTGAGGTTCACCTTCTCCATATCGAAAAGCCGCTGGTACTGCTTGATCAGGGCATTCTTCGGTTCCTTGAGAATCTGGATCAGCGATTCCTCGTCCAGCTCATTGAGGGTCGCCACCACCGGCAGTCGCCCGATGAACTCGGGAATCAATCCATATTTAAGCAGGTCCGAAGGCTCGACCTGGGCCAGGGTCTCGCCCAGCCTCAGTTCCTTCTTCAGGCGTATATCCGCCCCGAATCCCATGGTCTTGGCGCCGGTGCGCTGACCGATGATGGTCTCCAGTCCGGAAAAGGCGCCGCCGCAGATGAAGAGGATATTGGTAGTGTCGACCTTGAGGAACTCCTGCTGGGGATGCTTTCGCCCGCCCTTGGGCGGCACGCTGGCCATGGTCCCCTCGATGATCTTGAGCAGCGCCTGCTGTACCCCTTCCCCGGAAACGTCCCGGGTGATGGAAGGGGAGTCGGACTTGCGGGCGATCTTGTCGACTTCGTCGATGTAGATGATTCCCTTCTGCGCCTTTTCGATATCGTAGTCGGCCGATTGCAGCAGGTTGAGGATGATGTTTTCCACGTCCTCGCCCACATACCCCGCTTCGGTCAGGTTGGTGGCGTCGGCCATGGCGAACGGCACATTGAGGACCCGTGCCAGGGTTTGGGCGAGCAGTGTCTTGCCGCTGCCGGTGGGGCCGAGCAGAAGGATATTGCTTTTCTGCACTTCGACTTCGCCCGGTTTGTCGGCAAACTCGATCCGCTTGTAGTGGTTGTAAACCGCCACCGCCAGAACCTTCTTGGCCCGATCCTGGCCGATCACGTAGTCGTCAAGGATATCCTTGATTTCCGACGGACGGGGCAGACGGCTGGAGCCAGCCGAAACCGCGTCCTCCAGCTTGGATTCCTCGGCGATGATATCCTTGCAGAGTTCAATGCACTCATCGCAGATGTATACGGCCGGTCCGGCAATGAGCTTTTTTACTTCATCCTGGGCCTTGCCGCAGAAAGAGCAGGTCAATTGCCCTGAACGACTGTCGTCTTTACTCACGAAACTTCCTCCGCGCTGAAAAATCAGGCTTTTTTTCTTACTGTGTCATCAATGATACCATATTTTTTTGCGGCCTCACTAGACATGAAGAAATCCCGCTCGGTATCGGCGGCGATCCGCTCCAGATTCTGCCCGGTATGATGGGCAAGAACTCCGTTGAGCGTGTCCCGCAGCTTGAGTATCTCCTCGGCGTGAATCTTGATATCCGTGGCCTGGCCCTGGAACCCGCCCAGGGGCTGGTGAATCATGATGCGGGAATGGGGCAGGGCATAGCGTTTTCCGTTGGTCCCCGCCGCCAGCAGCAGTGCCCCCATGCTGGCCGCCTGGCCGACGCAGATGGTCGACACCGGGGCCTTGAGGTACTGCATGGTGTCGTAGATCGCCATCCCCGCCGTGACCACGCCGCCCGGCGAGTTGATGTAGAGAAAGATGTCCTTCTCAGGGTCTTCCGACTCGAGAAAGAGCAACTGGGCGATGATCAGGTTGGCCATGTGGTCCTCGATGGGACCGCCGAGGAAAATGATCCGGTCTTTGAGCAGGCGGGAGTAGATATCGTACGCCCGCTCGCCACGCCCGGTCTGTTCCACCACCATGGGGATGAGACTCATAGCGTCACTCCTTCTCGGCCGAGAGTTGCTCTTTTGCCACCTCTTCGATTTTCGCCTGGGACAGAAGGTACTGCACCGACTTCTCCTCGACGATCTGGGCAATCAATCCGTGGCGTTTTTCGTCACTGCCGTAGAACTTGCGGACCGCCTCCAACGGGGCATTGGCCATTTCGGCGATCTGCTGGAGCTTGTCGTCGATTTCGGCAGCTTCGACCTTGAACTGCTCCTGGCGGGCGACCGCTTCCAGAAGCAGGCTCCCCTGCACCTGCTTGACGGCCGTCTCGCGATACATCGACTTGAAGGAGTCCTCGTTCATGCCGAGCATCTCCAGGGTCATCCCCTGGGACTGGAAGCGATTACGAATGTTCTGCAGCATGTAGTCGAGCTGGCTGGCCACCATCGTCTCAGGCACCTCTAACGGGTTGCGCTCGACCAGGGCGCCGACCAGACGCTCACGCAGATCTCCGTCAATGCGACTGGTTTCCTGCCGCCGGTAGTTCTCCTCGATCTTCTCCTTCAGTTCGGCCAGGGAAGCAAGCCCGAACCCGAGAGCGAATTCGTCGTTCAGTTCCGGCAGCGCCTTCTCCTTGATCTCCTTGAGCACCACCCGGAAAGTGGCCGGCTTGCCCGCCAAATCCTTGCTGCCGTAGTTTTCGGGGAAGCTGACTTGTATCTCGCGCTCTTCGCCCCTCTTCATCCCCGCCAACTGCTCCTCAAAACCGGGGATGAAGGAGCCGGCGCCGAGTTCAAGCTGGTAGTCGTCGGCCTTGCCATGCTCGAAGGGGGTACCGTCGACGAAGCCCTCAAAATCGATGACCACGAAATCACCGGTGCGGGCCTCGTCACGAGAACTGACTGCCATCTCGGCCCGGCCGGCGCGCATCTCTTCCAGCCGCTCCGCAACGATTTTGGTCTCGTATTCGAACTTCTCCTTCTGCAAGGATATCCCCTGGTAGTCCTTCACCGAGACCTCGGGTTTCACCTCCACCTGGGCGGAGTAGCTGAAGGGCTTGCCTCTCTCCAGCGGGCTGTTCTCGAGGATTTCGGGGTCGGAGATGGCCGCAATACGGTGCTCCACCAGGGCCTTGAAATAGGAATCCTTGATGAGCCGGTTCAGCACCTGCTCCTCCATCTGCGGAGCGTAGTGCTTCTCCAG
The DNA here is from genome assembly GCA_035620395.1 of Desulfuromonadales bacterium. Taxonomy (NCBI): domain Bacteria; kingdom Pseudomonadati; phylum Thermodesulfobacteriota; class Desulfuromonadia; order Desulfuromonadales; species Desulfuromonadales bacterium. The sequence goes on from DASPGW010000101.1 coordinate 11,579, forward strand.
CAGATGCTGAGGCACCTTCCCCGGGCGGAAGCCCTTGATCTTCGCACTCTTGGCGATCTGCTGGTATGCCTTGCCGATTTCGGCGTCCACCTTGTCGGCGCCGACTTCGAAGGAGAGCTTCTTTTTGACGCTGCTGACGTCTTCTATCCGGACGTTCATGCCACAACCTCACAAATGGAATGGGGTGTTAAAAAGACGAACCGCAGACAACGGGTCTGCGGGCCTGAACGAAACAAATGGGTCGCGCGGTGACTTTCAGGCGAAGAGAGGGGTTGGTGCGAGAGGGGGGAGTCGAACCCCCACGGTTGCCCGCTGGATCCTAAGTCCAGTGCGTCTGCCAGTTCCGCCACTCTCGCATCGGAGGAGGATTGCAGATTCATCAAACCGAAGAAGTTAAAAGGAGCATCGCGCGGGCCACCCTGGAGAGGCCTCATGGCCCGGCCGGGGCCATTTATGCAGAAGCCCGACCGGGGCCGGCTCGCAGCATCGGAAACGCCACATCCCGGAACAACGACGATCGGGCCGCTGGGAATTTTAATGGGGTGGATGAAGGGACTTGAACCCTCGACACCTGGAGCCACAATCCAGTGCTCTACCGACTGAGCTACATCCACCACAGAAACCGTGGCATCTTACTGAAGTCCCCGACGCTTTGTCAATGGGAATCTGTGGGGAAAGTGGCGCGCCAGGGAGGAATCGAACCCCCGACCCACGGCTTAGAAGGCCGTTGCTCTGTCCATCTGAGCTACTGGCGCGCTGGTCGGGGCGAGAGGATTCGAACCTCCGACCCCCTGCTCCCAAGGCAGGTGCGCTACCAGGCTGCGCTACGCCCCGAAGGGACAAACTTTTAGCACGGGCCAGGGGATTTTGCAACCCCAAAGTCGGACCAAGCAAACCGGTTCAACAGGTTTGCTTGGTCCGACTGGCAAAAAAAGCGCGCCTGCCAGGAGGAAGCAGACGCGCAACAAGTGGGAGGTAAAGAGTCGAGCTGTGCTCTTTGTCTTGCGTTGCGATTAGATTACCAAACGGGTAATCTTTAGTCAAGACCGCAGCCTAATTTCCTGGAAGAACGCCGAATGGTGGGTTAAACTGTCACCTCACAACAGCAATAACCGAGGAGAACTGCAATGCCAATCGAGACCGGCCGCTCACTGCACGGCTTTACCGTTACCGACGTCGTCCCCCTGTCCGAGCTCAACACCACCCTGATCCGCCTGCGCCATGACCGAACCGGGGCCCGCATGGTGCACCTGGCCACTGAAGATCCGAACAACCTCTTCGCGGTCGGCTTCCGCACCCCGCCGGCCGACTCCACCGGGGTGGCCCACATCCTCGAACATACGGCGCTCTGCGGCTCGCGGCGTTACCCGGTGCGCGACCCCTTCTTTTCCATGCTCAAGCGCAGCCTCAACACCTTCATGAACGCCATGACTTCCAGCGACTGGACCTTCTACCCCTTCGCCAGCCAGAACGCCAAGGACTTCAGCAATCTGATGGGAATCTACCTCGATGCGGTCTTTTTCCCGCTGCTGCGCGAGCGCGATTTCCGCCAGGAGGGGCACCGGCTGGAATTCACCGACCCGAACGATCCCGCTTCGCCGCTCGTCTTCAAAGGGGTGGTCTACAACGAGATGAAGGGGGCGATGGCCTCTCCGTCCTCTCTACTCAGCCGACGACTCGGCCGGGCACTCTATCCCACCACGACCTATCATCACAACTCGGGCGGGGAACCGACGGACATCCCCGACCTCACCTGGGAGGGTCTCAAGGATTTTCACGCCCGCTATTACCACCCGAGCAATGCCTGGTTCTACACCTACGGCAACCTGCCGCTGGAGGGGCACTTGGAAGCCATCGAGCAGCAGGCGCTGCGGGGTTTCGACACCCGCCCGGTGGACAGCGAGGTCCCTCCCGAGGTCCGCCTCGACGCCCCACGCCGGGTGGTCGAAACCTTCCCCCTCGACCCCGGGGAGCCGACCGCGGGCAAATCGATGGTACAGGTGGCCTGGCTCGCCTGCGACGTCACCGACAGCTTCGAGCGTCTCGCCCTGAGCCTGCTCTCCTCCCTGCTCCTCGGCAACCCGGCCGCACCGCTCCACAAAGCACTGCTCGACTCGAAACTGGGCAGCAACCTCGCCCCAGGCACCGGCTACCAGGAGGAGAACCGCACCACCTACTTTGCCGCCGGTCTGCAGGGGACCGAGCCGGAGCAGGCCGAGGCGATCGAACAGTTGATCCTCGCCACCCTGGAAGAGGTCGTCCGCAGCGGCTTTTCGCCGGAGCGAATCGAGGCGGCGATCCATCGCCTCGAGTTCTCACACCGGGAGGTCGCAGGGGACCATTATCCCTACCCCCTCGGCCTGCTGATGCGCCTGATCGGCCCCTGGCTGCACGGCGACGATCCCGTCTCGCCCCTGCGACTGGATGAAAATCTCGGCCGTCTGCGCACCGAACTCGCCGCCGGCCCCTTTTTCGAAAACCTCATCCGCCGCCACCTGCTCGCCAATCCGCACCGGGTGACCTTGACCCTGCATCCCGACCCGGCCCAGGGGGCGAGGGAGGAGCAGGCGACGGCCGAACGGCTGGAGCGGATCAAGGCCGGCCTCGATGAGGTGCAAAAGCTGCGTATCGTCGAGCAGGCGCAGGAGCTGAAGGCGGCGCAGGAGGCCCGCGACGATCTCTCCTGCCTGCCGACCCTGCAGCGCGCGGACATTCCGGTGACCGAACCGGAAGTCCCCTCGGCCTTCAGCCGGGAGGTCGATCGCGAGGTCCAGTGGTTCGACCAGCCGACCAACGGCATCGGCTACTTCACCGCCCACCTGCCGGTCGACGGCCTGCCGGAGGAATTGCTCCCCTGCGTGCCGCTCTTCTGCGCCCTGCTCACCCAGGTCGGCGCCGCCGGCCACAGCTACCTGGCAATGGCCGAACGGATGGAGGCCGGCACCGGCGGCATCCAGGCCGGCACCGAAATCCTCGAAGACCCCCAATCCCTCGAGGGCTTCCGGGCCGTGGTCGAGATCAAGGGGAAGGCACTGGTGCGCAACCAGCAGAAACTCTTCGGCATCCTTGCCGACCTCTGCGTTGGCCCCGACTTTACCGACCTCGCCCGCCTGCACACCGTCGTCAACCAGGTCAGGGCCAACCTGGACAACTCCATCCCCGGTTCCGGCCACAGCTACGCCGCCCGCGCCGCCGCCGGACGACTGACTCCGGCGGGACGATTGCGCGAGACCTGGGGCGGACTGCAGCTCATCCGCTTCGTGCGCCAACTGGCCGGCCGGCCGGCCGACGAACTCGGCCCGCTGGCGGAAAAGCTGCAGGAAATCGCCCGGCTGCTTTTCGCCCGGCAGCGTCTCGCCTGTGCCGTCACCGGGGAAGAGCGCCAATTTTCTCCGGTGCGCGACGCCCTGGGCCCCTACCTGACCAGACTGCCGACGATAGCCGCCGGGCCGGCGGCGCGGAAACCCTTCGCTGCCATCCCGGCCCGCCTGGGTTGGACCAGCTCGGTGCCGGTGGCGTACGTGACCCGGGTCTTCCGCACGGTCCCCTTCACCCACCGCGACACGCCGCCGCTGCTGGTGCTGGCCAAGCTGCTGCGGGCCGGGTTCCTGCACCGGGAAATCCGCGAGAAAGGGGGCGCCTACGGCGGACTGGCCTCCTGCAACCCCGAAGCGGGAACCTTCTCTCTGCTCTCCTACCGCGACCCGCAGCTGGCCCGGACCCTGCGGGTCTACGACGAGGCGGCGCAGTGGGCCGCCGGCGGCGCCTTCACCGACGAGGAGATCGATGAGGCGGTCCTCGCCGTCTTCAGCGATCTCGACCGCCCCCTCTCCCCCGGCGGCCGCGGCCACCGGGAGTTCGCCAACACCCGCCAGGGACTGACCCGGCAGATGCGCCAGTCGCTGCGCGAAGGAGTGCTGGCCGCCACCCGCGAGGACTTGCAGCGGGTGGCGCAGGATTATCTGGTCGCGGGGCGGGAGGAGAGTGCGGTGTCCGTCATCGCCGGCGAGGAGGCGCTGCAGAAAGCCAATGCGGAGTTGGCAGGAGAGGGGCTGGAGATCGAGAGAATCTAACAATCGGTCTGCCCACAGAGACAGAGAGACACAGAGGACACCAAAGCAGTACTGCGGGATTGATCAGCAATTACAGGTTCAAAAACCTAAATTTTTTGTTTTCGGATTTTCTCTGTGCTTCTGTGGCTGTATCAGGGGTGCTTTTTCGTCCGCCGGGTCGGCGCGGCATTCCACGGGTCATCGGGCCAGGGGTGCTTGGGATAGCGCCCCTTCATTTCTTTCTTCACCTCCGGATAGACCTGGTTCCAGAAGCTGCGCAGGTCGCGGGTGACGGCGAGCGGCCGCCCGGCCGGAGAGAGCAGGTGGATGAGCACCGGCACCCGGCCGCCGGCGACCTGCGGAGTGTCGGCGAGGCCGAGGAGCTCCTGCAGCTTGACCGCCAGCACCGGTCCGCCATCCGCTTCGTAGTCGAGGCGGATGCTGGAGCCGCTCGGCACCGCCAGCCGCTCCGGGGCCAGCCGTGCCAGCTCCCGCGTCCGCTCCCGGCCGAGCAGCTGTGCCAGCGCCGCCGACAGATCGACCCGTCGCAGGCCGGCAAGACTCGTGACCCCGGCGAGCCAGGGCGCCAGCCACTCTTCCAGGCTGGCCAGCAGGGAGGCCTCCGAGAAGTCGGGCCAGCCGCCTTCGGGCCAGCTCTGCCGCAGCAGTTCGACCCTCGCCCGCAACTGCCGTGCCGCCGGACTCCAGTCGAGCACCTCGATGCCCTGGCGGCGCAACGCTGCCAGCAGCGCCGGCACGACATCTTCGGCGGTCGCCGCTGCCGGCCGCTCCTGGAAAAGCAGGGCGCCCAGGCGACGCACCTCGCGGCCGACCACCCGGCCGGCCCGCTCGTCCCACTCCACTTCCCGCCGCCAGTCGAGATCGCCGCCGAAGAGTTCCTCGACGCACTCCTTCTCCAGCGCGCTCGCCAGACGGATTTCCCCCTCCAGGCCCGGCTTCCCGGCCACCTCGACCGCCACCAGCCACGGCGCCCGGCGCACCGCCGAGCGCGGCGACAGCTGCGCCCCCTGGCCGCCGGCGAGGAGGTAGCGCCCCGAACCGGGCTCGCGCTCCCGGCCGATCCGGTCGGGAAAGGCTACCGCCAGCAGCCGTCCCACCTCCCGGGCATCGGATGCCGACTCTTCTTCCTCTCCGGGGGCACGGCGTGCCGTGCCCCTACCCTCCTTGCTCAGCATCTCGCGAAAATGCCGGGCAGCCCGATCAACGGCAGCGGCCGCGCCTGGATCGACACCGGCCGCGCGCCCCAGGCGCCGATAGCTCCGCAACGCCTCCAGCCGGTCGAGCAGGTCGCTGCCGCTCGCCTTTCGGGAGGCCTCCCCGGCTCCGGTGAATAAATCACGCTCGGCGAGGAGCGCCGCCAGGTCGCTGCCGAGGCTGGGGCGCCCCGCCTCCCGGGCGGCGACCAGCAGGCGGGCCAGACGGGGATGGGCGGGGATGGCCGCCATCGTCACCCCCAGCACGGTGAGCCGCCCCTGCCCGTCGAGGGCGCCGAGCAGCTGCAGCTGTTGCCGCGCTCCGGCCAGGTGGCCGGCCGGTGGCGGGTCGAGCCAGGCGAGTCGCGCGGCATCGGTTATCCCCCAGTGGGCCAGCTCCAGCGCCAGGGGGGCGAGGTCGGCCCGGCGGATCTCCGGCGGCGTAAAGGGGAGCAGCGATCCGTGCACCCCTTCCGTCCAGAGCCG
>DASPGW010000102.1 GCA_035620395.1 Desulfuromonadales bacterium
CGCCTGCATGGGGTGGATGAAGGAGTGCATGTCGGTGGTGTTGAGGTCGTCCTTCTCGTACCAGGTGGCGGTCGGCAGCACGATGTCCGAATAGAGCGCCGAGGTGTCCATGCGGAAGTTGATGTCGACCACCAGGTCGAGCTTCCCCTCCGGCGCCTGGTCGCGCCAGACCACCTCCTTGACCGACTCGGCGGCGGTCTCCGGGGCGACCGTATTGTGATGGGTGCCCAGATAATGCTTGAGGAAGTACTCGTGCCCCTTGGCACTCGACATCAGCGCGTTGCCGCGCCAGATGATCCACAGCCGCGGCCAGTTTTCGGGAGCGTCGGGGTCTTCGACGGCAAATTTCATCTTCTTTTCCGCCAGTTGCCTGACGGTCCAGTCGACGATCTCCTGGTTGCTGGCGGCGCCGGCGGCCTCGGCCTGCCTTACCGCCTGCGCCGGGCTGCGGTCGAACTGGGGATAGAACGGCAGCCAGCCGTTGCGGACGGCGCGGATCTGCTGGTCCATGGTGTGGTCCGAGCTGATCGGGCTGGTCTCGGCGACCGGATTGATCCGGACCTCGTCGGCGGTGCGCTCGTAGCGCCACTGATCGCTGTGCACGTAGTGGAAGGAGGGGGTGTTCTGAAAACGCGGCGGTTTCGACCAGTCGAGAGCGCCCATGATGGTGGCCCAGGGCGCCACCGGGGCGAGTTTTTCCTGGCCGACGTAGTGGTTGAGGCCGCCGCCGTTCTTGCCGACACAGCCGCAGAGCATCAGCGAGACGATGCCCGCGCGGTAGATCAGGTTGGCATGGTACCAGTGGTTGACGCCGGCGCCGATGATGATCGAGCATTTGCCTTCGGTCTTCTCGGCGGTGGCGGCCCACTCGCGGGCAAACTGGATGACGTTGGCGCGGTCGATGCCGGTGAATTTCTCCTGCCAGGCCGGCGTGTAGGCGCTGTTTTCCGCGTCGTAGTCTTGCGGATAATGGCCCGCAAGACCGCGGCCGACACCGAACTGGGCCATCAGCAGGTCGAAAACCGTGGTGACCGGCACGCGGCCGCCCGCCGTCTCCAGATAGCGCACCGGGACGCCCCGCCCGATCGCCTTGCCGTCGGCGAAGTCATCGAAGGAGACTTGCAGCACTTCCTCGCTGCTGTCGAGCAGCGACAGCAGCGGCGCCAGCGCGCTGCCGTCCTGGCCGTCCTGCATCTGCAGGTTCCATTCACCCTTTTTCTGCTGCCAGCGGAAGCCGAGGCTGCCGAGCGGCATGCGCGGCTGGCCGCTCGTTTCATCCCAGACCAGATACTTGAAGCCGGCGTTCTCCTCCTGCCGGTAACGCTCCAGGGCCGCCGCCGTGGCCATCCGGCCGGGGCGCCAGACACCGTCCTTTTCGCTGAGCTCGATCAAAAACGGGGTGTCGGTATAGCGCTTGAGATAGTCGATGAAATAGGGGGTTTTCGCCTGATGGTGAAACTCGCTCAGGATGACATGGTTGACCGCCATCCAGAAGGCGCCGTCCTGGCCGGCGTGCGCCGGAATCCACCAGTCGGCGTGCTTTGAGGTCACGCTGAAGTCGGGCGACAGGACCGTCACCTTGGTGCCGTTGTGGCGCGCTTCGGTCAGAAAATGCGCGTCCGGGGTGCGGGTCATGTTCGGATTCGAACCCATCACCGCGATGTACTTGCTGTTGTACCAGTCGGCACTCTCCGCCACGTCGGTCTGCTCGCCCCAGATCTCCGGCGAGGCATTGGGCAGATCGCAGTACCAGTCGTAGAAACTCAGGTTGACCCCGCCCAAAAGCTGCATGAAGCGGGAGCCGCCGGCAAAGCTGAGCATCGACATCGCCGGTATCGGGGAGAAGCCGACCAGCCGGTCGGCGCCGTATTTCTTGATGGTATGGATCGTCGAGGCGGCAATGATCTCCTCGACCTCCTCCCAGCTCGACCGGCGAAAGCCGCCCTTGCCGCGGGCCTGCTGATAGCTTTTGCGCCGCAAGGGGTCCTCGACGATCGAGGCCCAGGCCGCCACCGGATCCGCATGCTCGGCTCTGGCCGCCCGCCAGAGATCGGTCAGCACGCCGCGCAGGTAGGGGTACTTGATCCGCAGCGGGCTGTAGAGGTACCAGGAGAAGGCGATGCCGCGCTGGCAACCGCGCGGCTCATAGGGGGGGAGTCCTGCCTCGAGCTCGGGGTAATCGGTCGCCTGCAGTTCCCAGGCGACGATGCCGTCCTTGACATGCACGTTCCAGGAACAGCCGCCGGTGCAGTTGACACCGTGCGTGCTGCGCACCACCTTGTCGCACTGGTTGCGATTGCGATAGAACTCTTCCCAGGCCCGGGCTTTGGGATCGACAATATCTTTTATCCAGCTCATCGCGGCTCACCCTTTCCCTTGCGCGCTCTGTCCACGAGCGGTTGCCGAACGCCCTTGAGGCGTCCCCAACCGAACAAAATCAACAAACCGAACACGATCGCGCCGCCGGCGAGCACATGCCCGGCCAGTTGCGCACCCGCCTGGAGCGGCGCCTGTCCGGCCACTTCCGCCAGAAAAGCCGTCACATCGGCCTGCTCCGCGGGGGTCAGGGGACGGCTGGCATAGATCGGCTCCATGCTCGGGAACGGCAGGCTCTCGAGAATGGCTGTCACCCCTTCGGCGCCGTAATCGGCGTACATCGAAGTCAGGTCGATGGCGAAGTTGGCGCCGGCGGCCATCCCCAGGCCGGCGCCGGCGATGCCGTGACAGGCCAGACAGGGAGCGCCTCCCTTGGCAAAGGGGGCAGCACCGACATAAAGCGCCCTCCCCTTCTCCGGATCGCCGGCC
>DASPGW010000103.1 GCA_035620395.1 Desulfuromonadales bacterium
GGGGGGGCGACTGGGGGCCGAACTGCCCGACGTCCGCTACGCCGACGAGGCAATCAGCACCGGCGGCGAGGCGCTCCTGCAGGTTTTCGACGGGGCGGTGCGGGTGCGCAACATGCGGATGAGCAAACCTTTTTCCCGTTATCCAACCTATCACGCAGACGTCGATTTCTCCGGCATCGACCTGCAGCTGCTGACCCAGGCCTTCGCCTTCGGCGAGATGAACGGCGTCGCCGACGGCTTCATCCACGAACTGCGTCTCTTCGGTCCGGTTCCCTCGGCCTTCGACGCCGCCTTCGAGACGCGGGAGAGGGGGACCCGCAATATCAGCGTCAAGGCCCTGCGCAACCTCAACACCCTCAGCCAGGGAGGGCTCTCCGCCGCCCTTTCCCAGGGGATCTACCGTTTCATCGATTTCTACCGCTACCGCAAGATCGGTATCCGCTGCTGGTTGCGCAACGATGTCTTTCACCTGGAGGGTACTGCGAGACCCGGCACGGACACTTATCTCATCTACGGCGGCTGGCTACCGCCGCGCATCGACGTCATCGTCTCGACGCCGACCGTTTCCTTTCAGGAGATGGTCAAAAGGCTCAAGCGTGTCGAGCGGGCGGGGCGTTGAATTTGGCTTGCAGGCGGGTATAGTCGTGATGACAACCCACCTCTTTCAACCACCGGAGGAGAAGATGAAGGAATTCTGGCGAAGCCTGTTGCTGTTGACCGTCGTGACGGCGGTCTCCTGCGTGACGATCAACATCTATTTCCCCGCCGAGCAGGTCCGCGGTGCCGCCGACCGGATTGTCGACGAGGTCTGGGGCGAACGCGCGGCCGGCTCCGAGCCGGCGCAACCCGCTCCGGCGCCTGCCGAACCGCCTGCCAGGCCGCCGGCCCAGCCCGGCAGTTTTCTCCAGATCCTGGGCCCGCGCACGGCCTCTGCCGACCAGGATATCAACGTCTCGACGCCCGAGATCCGGGCGATTCGCGAGACGATGAAGGAGCGCTCCGGCCAGCTCTTCCCCTTCCTCGACACGGGACACGTCGGCATCGGTCTCGATGGTCTGCTCAAAATCCGCACGACCGAGGGGCTGGGGCTCAAACCGCGGGCCGAAGTTCAGCGCCTGGTGGAAGCGGAGAACCAGGACCGCCGGCGGCTCTATCTGGAGATCGCCCGGGCCAACGGCTTCCCTGACAAGGTGGACGACGTCCATGAAATCTTTGCCGACTCCTGGCGCAACAAGGCGGCCAAGGGGTGGTACCTGGAGCAGGAAGGGGGAGGGTGGAAGCAGAGGTAGACGGAAATTCGGGCGGGCGAAGGGGTCTGTTGGTGTTTTTTCGTTGACAGGCGGCCTCTCATTAGAGTAAAAACGACATTCAATATCAAAACAACCCCAAAAGGAGTCTTTGCCATGCCCAGAAAGTTTGCCGTTGCTGCCGCCCTGCTGCTCGCTCTCCCCTTCGCTGCCCAGGCCGGGGACGTCACCTGGCTCAAGGACATCAAGCCGATCGTCGACGCTCGCTGCGCCGGCTGCCACGGCAGCGACGCTCCCGAGTACCCGGCGTTCAAGAAGGAGAAGGATGCCTGGACGGCCAAGGGAATCGGCCCCCGGATGGACACCTACAGCCACCTCGTCTACTTCACCGCCTGGCCCGATACCGGTGCGCTGATGCGCCGCCTGGACGACGCCAAGCCGGGGAATATGTACGAACATCTCGGTGCCGACGCCGAGGAGCGCAAGAAGAATCTCGCCCTGTTCAAGGCCTGGGTCGGCAACTGGACCTTCAAGCGCTGGAACGAGATCAGCAAGGAAGAGATGGACGGCATCAAAGTGCCGTACTGATCGCCGGCTGGCGGCATCAGACAAATAGGAAGAGGGGGCGGACCGCTGGTTCGCCCCCTCTCTGTTTTCAGGCGTCGAAGACTGTTTTCAAGTCTTCTGGGATTACCAAGAGTGGCCTGCCCGGATTCCGGGTGGGGCTCATGATCAATCTTACATTGCAGGATTTATCGGAATCGGTTGAAAACCTGGCCTGCCAACCCCCCGAGGGAATGCCAGGCAGCTACAAAGACGGTTTTGTGAGCACTTTATGAAGTTGGCTGTTTCACTTCCTAAAGGAAAAACGATCCAGGGAACTTCTGACTCTTGGCCGCCGCAGCCCGAATTGCGCTGCGGCGGTCAAGGTTGTTGTCACGCGACTTTTCCATCTGCAGTCAAAAGCCTCCCCCATTTGTGTCCACCGACCCGGCGGTATCATTCTCCATGACGACGGCTTTCAACCCCTTTTGTTCCAGTTTTTCCAGCTCTTGCAGGGCGGCCTCCCGCGTCGGGAAGCTACCGGCGGTCAGTACCAGCGTCGGCACCGGGGCGGAAACGTTCTTCAGGTCCACCTTGATGCCTCGGCCGGCCAGACGCTTCTGCTCTTTCACGGCGCCCTCCTGATTGTAGTACGATCCGTCATAGACATCGTATCTGCCTTCTTTATTCCTGAGGATAAACCCGTCGGCGCCGGCGCGGCGAAGCTTGTCGAGCTCCATACGGGCAGACTCCTGATTCGGGAATTCACCGACATGCAGGCGCATCATCGGCACCTCCCGCTTCGGCCCCGTTGTTACCCGCGGCGCGAGACCAGCGCTTATGACCTTCTCCTTTGCATTTTCCAGCGCCGAGGCTGCCACGAACTCGCCGACCATGAGGGTGTAGCTGTCGGTTCCGGCGGGGGTCGTCACCTGCGGAACCAATGGCTCCGCCGCCACGGTCATTCCGGCTGCCTTCGCTTCACCTTCTGCGGTCTGACCCTTGTCCGCCCCGGGCAGAGCGCCCTGCTCGCCGCCGGCCGGCGAGATCTGTCGTTCCATGGTTTCCGGCCCCGGGGGCGGTTCGCCTTCTTCCGTCCCGACGCCAGCAGGGACGGGAAGCGGCGGGGTTGGGACCGGGGCGGGAGCAGGAGCCGGCAGCGTCCCCTCGGAGAGTTTTTCCGGTCGGGAAATGTCGATATGAATGTTCTGGCGATCGAGGAGCACTCCCGTGTCCCGCCAGAGCTTCGCCACCGAAAAGGCAAAGGTTTCTAACGCCTGCCTCTGAGAAATGCGAGCAGAAATAAGGTCGTTTTCAGCGTTGATGACATCCTGCACGGTGGCCGTTCCGAGCCGGGCATTCTCCCGATAGCCATCGAGACGCTGCACGGCGTATTGCAGCGACTGGTCGGCCGTCTGCATCTGCAGGCGTGCCGAGATGAGCGCCCGCATATCCGACTCGATTTCGTCCCGAATCCTCCACTCCAGCGCTTCAATCTGGTTCTGCACCTGCTCCGTCCTGATCCTGCTCCTGCGATAATCGTTCCTGGCGGCGGTATTGCCTAGCGGAACGCTGAAAAACAGACCGGCCGACCAGAAAGTCCCCGGGTCCTCCTCGATCTGCTTGGAGCTGTCGCTGAAACTTCCCCCCGTGCCAGTCAGGCCGCCGCCGGCGGTGATGGAGAGGTCGGGAAGCTTCTGGCGCCTGGCGACGCGCTCCAGCAGTTGGCTGGTCTCCAAGGTCGAGCGAAACTGCTTCAGGTCGGGACGATACGCCAACGCCGCCTGCACCGCCTGTTCCGACGTCTCCAGCGGCTCCTCTCGGGAAGGTGGATCGATGGGAATAATGCGAGTCTGTGATTGCATCCCGAGCAGATAGCGAAGGCTGGCTTCCTGGTCCCTGACGTTTCGCTCGGCTTCGACGAGGTCCCTCCGCCGCTGGGCGATGGCATATTCCGTATTGGCGATCTCCACGGCCTGGAGTGGACCCTGCTGCTCTCGCTGCCTTATCTCACTCAGAAAATTCTGTGCCGAGATCAGGGCCGCCTTCCTCGAATCCAGGGTCTCCCGCAAGGTAAACAGTCGATTATATGAGGTGATTACTGCGAAAACGGTGTCGATGGTGGCGAAACGAAATTGTTCGAGGGAATCCTCAAGGGCGCTGGCGGCCAGCGTGATGGACACTTCCGTCGTCTCCTTGCCTGCGTTGCGCAGGAGGGGCTGAGAAACGTTGATTCCCACCGATGACTGCCAGTCTGTCGTGGTATCCGCATCGCCACCAAAATCGGCGGTCGTGAAGCCGGTCTGGGGCGAAAAGGTGACGTTTCCTCCGGTCGGCAGAAACTGCGTCAGGCCGATGGACGCGTTCGCGTTCTTGGTCCTGAAGAAAGGATCTCCCGGGGCGGCCGACACGCCCCCGTTGGCCGAGGCGCTGAAGAAGGGGTCATAGATTCCCCGGCTCCTCGCAACGTCTGTTCGGGACATGGCTGAATTGAGGGCCGTGACCCGCAAATCGAGGTTTTTTTGGATCGCCATCGCCACAGCCGCGCCCCGCGAAAGGTCTACGCTTTCAGGCAGGCTGTTGCCGTGGCCTTTGACCGCGCCGAGCACGGCCAGGACGAGAATTGCTGCCGCAAAAACCTTTTTTCCCATAGAAAAGTCCTGAGAGTTGAAGGAGGTCAACCAAGTGAATGAGGGAAAGTTCAAGGGTAGACAGGTTTTTTTTATCACGTTTGCCGTTTATTTCAAGGCTGTGGGGGCGACTGCGGGGGCAAAAGGCAATAGAAAAGAGCCCTCCATGGGGAGGGCTCTTCGGTCGAGCGTCCAGATTGCCTGGGAAAAGGGCCCTCCCCGAGGGGAGGGCTCAATGGAATCAGTACCTGGAGATGGCGTCGAGTTGGGCAGGGGTCAGGGTTCTGAGGAAGCCCATGCCGCCGACGTTGTTGTTGATGGCGCTCTGGGTAGCTGAGACCGGTTCGCCGCGCATTCCCTGGCCGTGGCAACCGGCACAGTATTGGCTGTACAGGGCGGCGCCGTCAAGGGCCGGAGCCGGAGCAGGGGCCGGAGCAGGAGCCGGAGCCGGAGCCGGAGCCGGAGCCGGAGCAGGGGCCGGAGCAGGGGCCGGAGCCGGAGCAGGGGCCGGAGCAGCCACCGAATTCAGGTAGGTGGCCAGGGCGGTTTTTTCATCAGCGCTCAGAGCGGTGGTCCGATGGGCGCTGGGAATCTTGGAGCCGTCGCCGGCCAGGTTCATGGTCGAGGTGCCGGAGAGGGTGTGGCAGCCGGCGCAGTTGCTGTCGAATACGGTTTTCCCGGAAACCGGAACCGGAGCAGGGGCCGGAGCAGGAGCCGGAGCCGGAGCCGGAGCAGGAGCCGGAGCCGGGGCCGGGGCCGGAGCAGGTGCCGGAGCAGGTGCCGGAGCAGGTGCCGGAGCCGGGGCAGGAGCAGGGGCGGACTGGCCGTTCAGATAGGCGGCCAGAGCGGTTTTATCAGCCGAGCTCAGCGAGCCGGTCCGATGGGCGCTGGAAACCTTGGAGCCGTCACCGGCCAGGTTCATCTTCGTGGTGCCGCTCAGGGTGTGGCAGCTACCGCAGTTGCTGTCGAATACGGTTTTGCCAGAGACAGGGACGGGCGCAGGAGCGGGGACCGGTAGCGGAGTGACGGACCCGCTCCGATCGTCATCGTCGTCATCGTCGTCATCATCCCGATCATAGCTCCCGTCCCGGTAGCCATCCCGATCGTAGGTCCTGCGCTGGTAGTCGTTCTGATATTGCCAGCGCGACCTGTAGCCATCCCTGTCGTCGTCGGCGTGGCTGGCCGGGATTACCGTCCCTTGAGCAATAGCTAGTGCCAGTAACAAGACCAGCATTTTCATCATTTTCCCCATGTGTTGAAACTCCTTTTTTGTTTTTTACACCATTTAGAGTTGCTTGCTTTACTGCTTTCGATGCAATTGCTGTTGTTCTCCCTGATGGGGGCGCAATCTTCAGCCAGGGGATAAATCGCCTGGAATCCGATAGGTTCCGCCGCCCGTACCGGTTGAAGAGCGTTCCTAATCAGGGAGAGGCGTGCCGTTTTTCAATGGCCAGCTCCTTTCCTTTGGTTTTGAAGAGACCCGAGAGCCGAATCGTTCTCTGCTATCGCGGCTGTTGAGTTAAACTTCGGTGGACTTTGATCCACATCGGCGGAGTCAGGGCGACGATAGTTGCTCAAGTTGCTGCAAAGGGAAGTGGCAGTGTGTGTTGCGGGCAGAAAAGGCGCTGCGGCGCTTTTTCCAGCCCTCCTGAAGGGATGTAGCAGAGCCCGCAGGGCGGGCATGGCAGGCTTGTGACGTGGCTGAAACGGGGTGTGCCAAAAAAGACACAGACAGTTCGTGTTTGTGACAATAAACGAGTTCCGAAATAAAAGTCAAGGGGTCGGTCGAAAAATTAATCCATCGACCTCATGTTAGAAAGTGACGCTACTATGCTGTGTTAGGCGTAGTTATAGCCGATGTGGCAGTTGCCAAGAAGGGCGATTGCCGCAGAATTTCGGGGTGCGAAGGACGATAGCGGAGTGTGCAAATGCACAGGTCGGGGAGAGGACGGGGGGACGCCCAGCAGGAAGCGCTGCGGTCGGGCACGCCGAGGATTCGCCGGATCGGCTCCTGTAATTTGGGGTCGGGGCGCACCGGATAGTGGCTACCCGCTTCCTGCTTCTTGAGGTGATATCCGCCGGCGCCCGACAGATGTTTTCAAGCCCTGGGCCGAATCAATTCCCGGCAGTGCCCGACGGCCGGGAGCAGCCGGCAGGCAGCCGGCCGCCGGCTGTCCGGGAAAAACTTTCCTGTCAATCGCTCCTCCACCAGCGGCAAATGCCCGGCCGAGCAACCGCCGGGCAGTTGTCGCTTAAAAAACACATGGTAGAGCGTCGTCAATTGGATGGCTTCTGACCCGGCCAGAGGTGCCCGCTCAATTGCTGTCAGTGCTGGTGTGCCGCTGGCGTCGCCGCCTCGGCATGATGGGCCGAGCCATGGACGGCCTGCGCAATCCCTTCAACATAATGGACGTAGGTCACATAGGCCTCGACGTACTCCCGGCCTGCCTGCA
>DASPGW010000104.1 GCA_035620395.1 Desulfuromonadales bacterium
AAGACTCCCGCCGCCGAGGGATTCCGCCCGGGCGGCGGGGGCTTCGGAGGCGGTGGCGCTTCCGGAGGCTATTGATGCCGCGAACTGAGAGCGGGGAGTTCTGTGGGGCCGGACCGAGCTAAGTGACTGCAATCATACCAAAAATCATCAGACTTCGGCCCCTTTTTGGGCCTTAAACCGGCCTTTTCCGGCAAAAAAGGAAACCATGAACCCGATCACCTTCGCCCCCATCGGCACCATCCACTCCCCCTTCACCAACCCGGAGGGGATGCCGATCCAGCCCGCCGGGGCCCGGGAGGCGATCGGTACCGTGGTGATCGACCCCGCCTTTGAGGCGGGGCTGCAGGACCTGGAAGGGTTCAGCCACCTCTACCTCCTCTATCACTTCCACCGCGCCGCCCCGATGCGGCTCAAAGTCGTTCCCTTCCTCGACCGCCGGGAACACGGCATCTTCGCCACCCGCGCCCCCGCGCGGCCGAACCCGATCGGCCTCTCCGTCGTCGAGCTGCTGGAGGTCCGGGGCAACCGTCTGACGGTGCGCGGCATCGATGTGCTGGACGGCACGCCCCTGCTCGACATCAAGCCGTATGCCGAGGCCTTCGACCGGGTGGAGGGGAGCCGCAGCGGCTGGCTGGCATCCTCCCCGGAAGAAATCGCCCGCCAACGTTCCGACCGGCGGTTTACCTGATCCGTTCCGGTTGCATGCCGCCCGAGTCTCATCCTCCTTCTTGCGCTTTTTCCCGCCGCCTGCTAAACAGGATATTGAGAGTAGTTGTTTGCGCGACAGCGTTGTCGCGAGAATGGGCTGCGTGCCCAAGGAAGTGTGCCATGACCCGAATCACGACCCTGTTTCTGCTGCTGATGCTCTGGTGCGGAGCGGCCTTCGCCGTGGTCTACCAGTGCCGGGACAAGAATGGGAATCTCTTCCTGACCAACAACCGGGACAAGTTTCCTCCGGGGTGTGTGCAGATCGGCGAGCCCATAGGAGAGCAGCCCGCACCGTCGCCGCCGGCAGCGACACCCCCTGCAGCCCGGGGAAGCGAGCCCGAGATGCGCGAACGACGGCGCCAATCATCGCCACCGCGCACCCAGGCGCCCCCGGCGCCAATGGAAGTGCCGAAGCCTGAGGCGCCTCCACCCGAGGCGGATGCGCCAGAGGAAGAAGCGGAGTGACGGCAATCAAGCATAAACCATCAGATCTTCTACCCTGCTTGAACCTTATTGCGGCATTTTCAGGGTCAAACAGCTAAGGGACCACATCACACCCCCCTCATTCACAAAAATCCCCGCCCCTCCCCCACCCCGCCGAATCTCTGCGGGGTCGGACCATGCTATGTGCCTCCAGCAACCCCGCCCGATTGACACAATCAGGAGAATTGGAGGAACATGAAAGTAGAAGAATCAGTACTTTTTCCGTCGAACGAATCGAGATGGGATGCTCACCGTCATCGCGATGGGGAGAGATTCTTCAGCCCTTTCAGTATCGATAACAGCTGGTTATTGCAACGCCGAGGGAAGCCGCCCCAATCAAAGAAAAGGCGACAGGATGAGGGGAAAACCATCCACATTCATGACTGCGGGTCTGGGTGCCCTGTTGTTGACGCTGGCAGGTGCCGGCTGCAGCGTCGTCCCCAAAAACAACCTGCCGCTCCATCAGCGCTCCGTCGTGATCGCGGATGCAGCCGGGGTGGAGGAGATTCTCGCCAGGGCCTCCGTGGAGACCGTCACCGCTCCCGGGGCCACCGCCATCCGGGTCCTCCATCTGCAGGGCACGCCCTACGAAATGGGCTTCCAGCACGGCGCCCTGCTCAGGGACGACATCCAGGCCATGTACCGGCAGACCATCCGGCGGGTTAAACTTCTCATGGCCGAGGATATGCTGGACGAGGCGTACGACCTGATGGCGCCCTACATCCCGCGGGAAGAGATGGAGGAAATGCGCGGGCTGGCCCATGGCGCCGACGTCCCCCTGCGGGTGGTCCACTGGATTCACAGTATTCCCGAGATCTCCGAATACGGGTCGAAGAAGCGGTTCAGCCGCGGCTTCAGTCCGACCAGCTGCAGCAACGTCGTGGCCTTCGGCCAGGCGACGGCCGACGGCGAACTGTATCATCTCAGGGTTCTGGACTGGTCGCGGGATCTGGGGATCCAGAGATGGCCGGCGATTCTGGTGCATCGGCCCGATCAGGGCAACGCTTCGGTCACCTTTGCCTATGCGGGCTTCATCGGCGCCGTTTCGGGAATGAACGGACAACAGATGACCTTCGGGGAAATGGGGTACGGCAACCCGCCCGGGGAGAGCATGGAGGGGATCCCCTTCATTTTCCTGTTCCGCAAACTGATGCGGGAGACCGCCAACCTGGAAGATGCGCTGAGGATCATCACCGCCGTGCCGAGGACCAACTCCTACGTCTACGTGCTCGGCGACGCCAAGCAGCAGAGCGGCGAAAAACGCGGCCTTCTGTTCATAACCGACCGCGGCCGGGTTTTGACCTTTGCCGAGAACACCTTGCTGAAAGATGAGCGGGAGGGCGGCGACACCTACCTCCCCATTAATGACGTGGTCTACGGCGGGGCGAAGGGTGACCTGCTCTACGCGGAGATTCTCCGACATTACGGAACGATTGCTCCCGGGACGTTGATGACATTAACAGCGCCGGTATCCCTGAAGAGCAATCTGATGAACGTGATTCTCAAACCCGCAACCCTGGAAGCCTGGGTCGCCAACGCAACCGAGGAAGCCGGCGAGCCTGGCAAGGCGGCCAATCAGCCGTGGTTACATTTCGATTTCGCCAAAGCGTTGGGCAGGTAGATTCCATGGTCAGGGCTCCTGCCGGTCCTGGGGGCGCGTATGCCAGCAAATGTAAAGGGATTCCTGGTCAGGCTTCTCCCCATTCTGGCCTTGTGCCTGGTCGATGCCGGCTGTGGTCAGGAGGGAGCAGACCCGACCTACCGCGGCCCCAGGCCGTTACCCGAGGAATTGAAGGCAGCCTATTCGTATACCAGTTTTACAGGCCCCGTGAAGGAGCGCGTCCTCAAGGAGCGCTCAACGTACACCAAGCGGCAAATCAGCTTTCCTTCCACCCACAACATTCTGCCCGGTCAGCGCGACATCCTCATCGATTATTACGATCTGAAGGGGGACGGTAAAAAACCCGTCATCCTGGTCCTGCCGATCCTGGGGGGCAGCAATGACGTGGAGGACTCCTTTGCCAGGTATTTTGTCCAACACGGTTTCTCGGCCGCCCTGGTTCACCGGCAGGAGAAAAAGGATCTCGTTGACGGCCTGGAATCCATCGACGCCAATTTGCGGCAGATCGTCTTCGACCACCGGCAGGCGATCGACTGGATAGAGACGCGGGACGAGCTGGATGCCTCCCGAATCGGCGTTTTCGGGATCAGCATGGGGGCCATCAAGGGAGCCCTGATCAGTGCCCTTGACGAGCGCATCGGCGCCAGCGTATTGGCCTTGGCGGGTGGCGATATCCCCTACCTGCTGACGTATTCGAATGAGCCGGGGATCGCCAGACGTAGAACCGAGTATTTAGCGGAACATCAGCTGACACTGGCGGCTTTGCAGGAAACACTGAACCGCAAAATCACCTGCGATCCCATACATTTTGCCGAGTATATCGATGCCAGAAAAGTCCTGATGGTCCTGGCCCTTTTCGACAAAACCGTCCCTTTTGAAAAAGGACGGGAGTTGAAAGAAAAAATGGGCGATCCCGAATCCATCTACCTGTTTTCCGGTCACTACACCTCGATCCTCTTCAAAAATTACGTCAAGTACAAAGCCAGGAAATTCTATGAGCGCACTCTCCCGAAGCGTTGAGGTGGTATGGCAAGGTAATTGCTTCGAGCACATCAGCAGCAGCGACGCAGATCCGCACTGCCTGCGCGACGGCATCGCCACCGATCCGACCCGTTGGAAGGGGGACGAATCCCATTGAACAAGCAACTGTTTCTGACCGTCTGTCTGGCGGCTCTCCTCCTTCTCGCCGGCGCCCTCCCCGCCCTCTCCGCCTCGCATCTGGAGCAGGCGGTGCTGGAGGAGATGAACGCCGCCCGCACCTCCCCGCAGGCCTTCGCCGCCCATCTGCAGCGGCACCGGGCCCTCTTCGAGGGGAAGCGCTACCGGCCTCCCGGCGCGGCCTATTTCATTCTCACCCAGGAGGGGCCGGCCGCAGTCGACGAGGCGATCGCCTTTCTCAAGCGACAGCGAGCTCTGCCGCCGCTTGCCTGGGCGGAGGGTTTGGCCCGTTCGGCAGCGGAGCTGGCCCGGGACCAGGCGCAATCGGGGGAGACCGGCCATGGCCGCGGGAAGCTGGGGATGGAGGAGCGGGTCAGCCGCCAGGTGGAGTGGACGGGGAGCATCGGCGAGAACATCTCCTACGGCCCCAACGACGGCCGGGATGTTGTCCTCCAGCTGATCGTCGACGACGGGGTGCCCGGCCGTGGCCACCGCGCCAACATCTTCTCCCCCGATTTCCGGCTGGCCGGAGTGGCCTGCGGTCCGCATCCGACCCTCAGGACCGTCTGCGTCATCGACTTCGCCGGCGGCGCGACGGAGTAAATAAAGTTAGCCTGACATCCTCGCGAAAACCGAAGCCGCTCCGACTCCTTCCCTCTCGGATTACAGCCAGGACAAACAAAGGGGCAACACGGGTAAACCTACTGCAAACCCTGAAGGATTTTCATCAATACCGCCTTGCGCATCTTCAACACCTCCCGGTAATCCTTCTGGTCGGTGTCGGCGATCTCCATGCCCAGATCGGAAACCGTGGAATTGAGCGTCTCGACAAGTATCTGCTGCTCTTCGGGGTTGATATCGAGCGTAATCATGTGGCTTCCTCCTGAGAGTGGCCGATATTTCTATCTTCAAGTTTAAATTGAAAGCCCTGAGAAGCAACCGACATGAAACGTTCGCGCAGCAAGGGAGAGGTCCAGGATTTGATCGTACGAGCAGATAGTTGCAAATATGTTTTTCTTGATTAGTCTTACAACGAGTTGAGAGCCACTTGGGAATGGGGGTGTTTTATGGCTGACTTCGATTTGATCTGCTCGAAATGGTCGCCGCGCCTGCTGAGCCTCATGCGGATCGTGACGGCATTACTGTTCATGCAGCACGGCGCCCAGAAGCTCTTCGGCGTGCCGGCCGAAGCGGCAAAGGTTCCGGTCGACCTGTTTTCCCTGATGGGGCTGGCCGGGGTGCTGGAATTCTTTGGCGGCCTGCTCATCCTGCTCGGGCTGTTCACCCGGCCGGTGGCCTTCCTCCTGGCCGGAGAGATGGCCGTGGCCTACTTCATGGCCCATGCCCCCAAGGGGTTCTGGCCGCTCCTGAACCGCGGGGAGCTGGCCGCGCTGTATTGCTTCGTGTTTCTTTACCTTGCCGCGGCCGGTGGTGGCCCGTGGAGCGGAGATCACCGATGGCGGCGGCGCAGTTGAGGAGAGTACGCTGACGCTGCCAAGTGGTGGAATCCCGGCAAACAGGAACGGGCGGCCTTTCAGCCGCCCGTTCCTGTGTTCCCCATACAGGAGACAACCCAACCCCTGGGTCTTCCCTTGCGCTCCGTTGCCCGACCGAATCACTGGCAACGAAGCAGCTTCTTCCCCTCCTCGAAGAGGACCTCCATCTTGCGCGTACCGGCCACACACGTCACCACCCCCAGCCCGAACAGGGAATGGCTCACCAAAGCCTTGGCCCTGTAAGTTCCGTCCATGTCGTAGGCCATTGCCTGTTCAACCTTCATGGATGGGCGCAGGGTTGCCCACTGCTCCCGCTCGGCGGCCGCCGGGTCGGATTTGGCAGTTCGGGACGCCGGGGCCTTCTTGCCCCCGGCAGGCTTGGTACTTTTTGCCGTTGATTTTTTGTCGCTCATGCTGGATCTCCCTTTTTGCCGGCAATGTGATTGCCGAGAGGCCACAAAGGTCACCGGGGTGGGTGGTTCGGTCGGGCCAAAAAAGGAAGGGCAGCACTAACGCCGCCCTTCCTGCGTTATGGTACAGTCTACTCTGAATAGTCCAGGTTAGGTGAATTATTTCCTGAACGCTGGGGGCGGTTCATCAATTCATGAACATTTTTGAAAGCTTAAATATAATTTATTCAGCAAAAATCGAGATATCAGATCCGCGGACTTTATTCTTAAAGGAGACATCGCATGGGTAGCAGCAAGGCCGAAAGAGTGTTCCTCGTCGCCCTGGTGACGCTCGCCGTTGCCGCCATCGGTGCCGTCTGCCTGCACTCCCTCGAGGAAATCCATTACCTCAAGTCCTTCTTCCCGCCCGCCTTCACCGTTCAGGAAGCCTTCTACGCCAGCGCGATCGAGCTGATTAAAATCCTGATCATCGCCCTGCCGCTATTGTTGATTATAGCCGTCAGCCTCCTTTTTCTGCGGCAACGGGACAACGCCAAAACCAAAGAGGCGGGAACAGCGGCTACGCCCCGGAAAGGCTCCTGACGGTGCAGGAGTGCTATAATCATGGGCAGATGGAGCACCTGACCGGTGCCCCATCCCTCTGGCGGCACAGGCGTAGAGAGAAGGCATGAAACTCCGCGGGAAGCTCCTGATTCTCTTGCTGGTCATCGCCCTGGTGCCGCTTCTGCTGAGCGCGCTGCTGCACCAGGTCACCATGCGTCGACTGGGCACCAACCTGACGACGGACGCCCGCAAGGTCCTGGAGGAAAGGGCATACCAGTTCCTGCAGGGACGGGTGAACGACTTCGGCGTCGCACTGAGGCGGAACCAGGAAACCCTGAGGCTGGCTCTTGAGTTTCAAGCCCGTGAGATCGAATGGCGACTGGCCGCGGAAAAGCCCCGGTCCATCCCGGGTTTCCACCGGGAACAGGCCATCATCCTGATCCGCGACGCCGACCCGCAGGCCGCGGCCGGCGACGTCGCCCGCCTCTCCAGCCTGCCCGAAACCTACCGGCGCATCCAGCATATCCTCCCATCCCTCCTCTACCGGCAGCATACGGCACTGGAATCGGGCGTCTACAGCAGCTACCCCTGGCAGGCCAATTACCCGTTCGACCAGGACCCGCGCAAGCAGCCCTGGTACTTTCAGGCTCGTGCCCGGGAGGGTCTGTCCCGGGAGGTGGTCGCCGATGCCATGACCGGAAAGCCGCTGTTGACGATATCCCTGCCGGTACATCACCCTGACGGTTCCTTCGCCGGGGTGACCGCCATCGACGTGGCCTATGATAGCCTGTTCGCCGACTGGCGACGGCCTGAACGGTGGGCTGGCCAGGCTGAATCGTTGGTGGTGACTCTCCACCGCACGGAGGATCACCAGGCTGGAATCGAAATTCTTCTCCGGGAGAGTCTGCCGGGGACGGATGAAGACTGGAAAATCCCGCCGACTCGAGAGTTCCTCGATTCGGCGAGCCGGGAAGAACTGGCAGCCCTCCAGAGCGACGTCAGAGCCGGCCGGGCCGGGATCAGGAAAATGGACTGGCACGGCCGCGCGGCCCTGATGGCCTACAGCCCCGGAATGGCCGGCGAACCTTTTCCCCTGGTGATTGTCCCGGTCGAGTTGCTCCTGGCTCCTGTAGAACAGGCCGAAGCCTATTTCGGCGAACAGATCCGTAAGGGGCTGGCGCTTTACGCCTATCTCCTGCTGGCGGTGGTCGTCTGGGTGGTCGTGACCGCCTTTTTCCGGGCCGGATCGGTCACCCGGCCGGTGGCCAGTCTCGCCGAGGCGGCCGACCGCCTGGCGAAAGAGGATTTCAAGACCAAGGTCGATATCCGCACAGGGGACGAACTGCAGGCCCTGGGCGAGACCTTCAACCGGATGGGGGATCAGCTCAAGGAACGCCTGGAGATGAAACGTTCCCTGTCCCTGGCCCGGGAAATACAGCAGATGCTCCTTCCCCTCGGTCCGCCCCGTCTGCCGGGATTCGAAATCGCCGGGCAGACCCTCTACTGCGACGAAACCGGCGGGGATTATTTCGACTTCATCGACCTTGGCCCCGGCCGGCTGGGACTGGCAGTCGGGGACGTCACCGGGCATGGCGTCGGGGCGGCCCTGTTGATGGCCACCGCCCGCGGCGTTCTCCGGTCCCAGGCCGCCCGCAGCGGGCTGACCATGGCCCAACTCTTCGGCGACCTGAACCGGCACCTGGCCGAGAACACCGCCGACACCCTGTTCATGACCCTTTTTTACGGCATCATCGACAGTGAAAACCGTACCTTCCACTGGATTTCAGCAGGGCACGGCCCGGTTTTCCAGTTCAGCCGGCAATCCGGTCAATTTGTCGAACTTCCCAGCACCGGCATTCCCCTCGGCATCATGGCGGAGGCCGCCTTCGAAGCCGGCGGTTCAAGGGTTCTGCAGAGGGGGGATATCCTGCTGGTCGGGACTGACGGCGTCTGGGAGACGGAAGGGCCGGCCGGGGAACTGTTCGGGATTGCGCGCCTGCAGCAGGCCGTCGCCGGCGCCGCCGGAGGCACGGCGGAGGAGATCCTCGTTGCCGTCATGGCGGCGGTGGCCAATTTCCGCGGCGAGCCGTCGCCGAAGGATGACCTGACCCTGATCGTGGTCAAATGCTGATGGCGACTGGCAATGACGCCTGGGATTGTGTAGACTGGGCGCTTCATTGTCCCCGATCGACCAGGAAAACGGAAACACCTGAATTGTTTAAAGATTTGGAGGAATACGGTGATCGAACGGATTGACCATCTCAACATCGTGGTAAGCGACCTCGAAAGGACCAGGGATTTCTTCTTCCTGCTCGGCTTCAGGGAAGGAATCCGCTCGGAGCTCGACGCCCGTTTTCTGGAAAAGGTCACCGGTATCCGGGGTGCCCGGGGTCTGTTCGTCGCCCTGCACCACCCCGGCTCCGGTGTGGCCATCGAGCTGCTCAAGTTCGACACCGACAACCGTCCGGCCGACGATCCCGGCCAGGCCGACCGGATCGGCTATCGCCACCTGGCTTTTGCCGTTACCGATATCGAGGAGACCGTTCGCCGCCTGCAGGAGGCCGGAGTCGAGTTCCTCAGTCCCGTCCAGACCTGGGAGAAGACCGGCAAGAAGCTGGTCTATTTCCGCGGTCCCGACGGCATCCTGCTGGAGTTGGCCGAATACCCGCGGCAGAGCTGAGAAAGCCGGCGATAATCTTCAAGTATCCGATGCGGGAGGGTTGTGTTGAAATATTTCGTGCTTATCGCCGTCGGTCTTTTTGCCCTGCTGACCCCCGCGCCGGCCGAGAGCCGCCTTGACCCCCGGCTCAAGTGGCTGACCGTCGAATCCGACCATTTTCGGATTCACTATCATGAGAGCCTGGCAGATGTCGTGCCGCACGCCGTCCGCATCGCCGAGGAAACGCACCGCCGCCTCTCCCCTGCGCTCCAATGGGCACCGTCAGCCAAAACCCATCTGGTTCTGGCCGACGTGACCGACGCCCCCAACGGCTTCAGCACTCCCTTTCCCTACAACCGAATCGTCATTTTCCTGACCCCGCCCCTGGAACAACCGTTTTCCCTGACCGATCAGGAAAACTGGCTGCGCCTGGTCATCACCCACGAATATGCCCACACCCTGCATCTCGACACGGTGCATGGACTGCCGGCATGGCTGCGCCAGGTTTTCGGCCGGGTCTATTTCCCCAACCTTCTCCAGCCGGCGTGGGGAATCGAGGGACTGGCTACCTTTTATGAGACCAGGGCGACGGCGGGAGGGCGGGGCCACTCCACTTATACCGACATGGTTCTGCGCATGGCGGTCCTGGAGGGACGATTCCCGACCCTGGCGCAGGCGGCCGTCTTTCCCGACTCCTGGCCGGCGGGTGAAACCCCCTATCTGTTCGGCGTCGAATTCTACGATTACCTGGTCGAACGCTACGGCCCCGAGCTGCCTGGCCGGCTCAGCCGGAATTACGGCGGTCGGTCGCTGCCCTTCATGGTCGACTCCACCGCCCGGCAAACTTTCGGTTTCACCTTCAAACAGGAATGGCCACTCTGGCAGGAAGTGCTGACGGAACACTACCGGGCGCAGCGGGAGAGGATCGGAGAGCCGTGGCCGACCCTCATCAGGCTCACGGAAGAAGGCTATCGAAACATTTTCCCGGCGGTATCCCCCTCCGGGGCGCTGCTGGCATATTCCTCCCAGACCGCCGATCGCGTCGCCAGCCTGATCCTGATGAATGCCGACGGCAGCGGTCGGCGTGTTCTGCTGCGCCGCCTGGTGCTCGCCGGCGGCGCCGGAATTTCCTGGCTGCCCGACGAATCGGGACTGGTCTATGCCAAGCTGGAGCGGGACCGCTACGACAATATTTTTTACGATCTCTTCCGCTATGATCTGGCTGCCGGACGGGAGTTCCGGCTCACACGGGGACTGCGGGCCGCCAGCCCGGACGCCTCCCCCGTCGGCGGCGATATTGTCTGCGTGCTCACCGCCGCCGGGCGCAGTCGCCTGGCGCTGCTCGACGGCGAGGGCGGCAACCTGCGCTACCTATCCTCCCCGGAGGACCGGCACGACTACTTTTCTCCCCGCTGGTCTCCTGACGGCCGGCGCATTGTCGTCGGCGCCCGCGACGACCGGGGTTTATATACCCTGCGGATCATCGATACGGCCGGCGACCTGCTGGCCGAATGGGCGCCCGGCCCTGGGATCCACTCGGCGCCGGCCTGGAGTCCCGACGGTCGCACGGTCTTTTTCTCTTCGGATCGCTCCGGAATCTACAACCTGTACGCCTGGCGTCCCGAGGAACAGAGCCTCCATCAGGTCACCAACCTGCTGGGCGGCGCCTTCTCCCCGGCCGTTTCCCCGGCCGGCGACACGCTTTTTCTGACAGCCTATGGTGCCGCGGGATTCGACCTCGCCGCCACGCACCTGGACAACGCCCAGTGGCGGCAGGTCGAACCGCCTGCGCCCGACCTCAAGGAACCGGATCCGACGCCCGTCGCTCTTCCTGCAGAGCATCCTGCCCGTCCCTATGCCGTCGGCGACGCGCTGCTCCCCCGGTACTGGTTTCCCTGGCTGGGTTCGGATGAGGACGGCCTGCAGCTCGGCGCCATCACCTCCGGCCATGATCCGATCGAGCGGCACCGCTATGCCGCCACGGTTCTGTACGGCACGCAGACCCGGCGACCGGCGTACAGTCTGCTCTACCAGTACGACGGCCTCTACCCCACCGTGGAGGTATTTGCCTCCGA
>DASPGW010000105.1 GCA_035620395.1 Desulfuromonadales bacterium
AGGATTGCCGCGGCTACACCATCGGCATGCCGGGCTGCAGGACGAAAAAAAGCCCGGCAATTTTCTGCCGGGCTTCGGTATGGAGGGAACGGAAATGGTCTACTTCTTGACGAAGGTTTCGGCTTCCGCGCAGGTGGGGCACTTTTTCGGCTTGCAGCGGCTCTCTTTCTCGTAACCGCATTTCGAGCAATTCCAGACGGCCATGGGTTGGTTCCTTTCTTGAAGGCGATATGTGACCAAAGTCGTCCCCATTATAAGCAGCAGCAGCGATCTGTCAAGCAATCTCCAAGGCAAGTTCTGGCCACGGCGGCTATTGGGCGGGAGAATTTTCGATACGGCTATGGCATAATTAAAAATAGAATTCAAACGTTATTTTCAGGTGCTGCCGATGATCTTTTGCCGTTTCCGCCCGAACTTCCTGCTCTGCCTCATCCCGCTCCTGTTCGCGCTCTCGGCGGGCTGCGCCACCAGGTCCGCCGAAGAAGCGGGGATACGCGAACACCGGGAAACCTATTACTACGATGCCGAATTGGCCTTTGCCATCGAGTATCCCTCCGACTGGACACTCGAACGGGGGAGCGGCCGGCCACCGGAATCGTGCACCGTGCGCTGGCATTCCTCCGTACCGATGGACAATGCGGAACCGGTGGTCAGGGCGGCGGTGATCGCCTGTGCCCTGAGCCACTGGCCCGGTGGACCCGAAGCAATGCAGGCCGGTTTTCTGGCCGAGCACCCGGCACTGGACGTCGCCGAGCAGAAAGAAGTCGTGCTGCCCGGGGGAGAGGCAACCATGCTCCTCGGGAACGACGCCTCCCGTGCCCACCTTGCCGTCATTCTGCGAACCGAAAGCAGGGGGTACATCGTGACCTTTTCCACTCCTAGCCGCAACTTTGAAAGCTATCGTCCGCTATTCGATGAGATGCTCGCATCCTTCAAGCCGCAGCAGGAGCGGTAAACACCATTCCCCGGAGCGCCGGCTGCGCCGGCAAGTCGTCCATGGATCCTTTGCGTCTGATTGAAAAATATTATCCCGCCGGAACCGAGGCCCATCGCATCCTTTTGCGACACAGCGTCCGGGTCGCCGGCAAGGCCAGGGAGATCGCCTGGCGCCTGGCCACCGAACAAGTGGATGTCGATTTCGTCCATGAAGCGGCGCTGCTGCACGACATCGGCATGCTCTTTACCGACGCTCCGGAAATCGGCTGTCATGGTACTCTCCCCTACCTCTGCCACGGCTACAAGGGCCGCGAACTGCTCGAGTACGAAGGGCTGCCCCGGCACGCCCTGGTTTGCGACCGGCACATCGGGGTAGGGCTGAGCGCCGCCGAAATTGCGGATCAACGGCTGCCGCTGCCGGTGCGCGACATGCTGCCGTTGACCGTGGAGGAACGGATTGTCACCTACGCCGACCTCTTCTTTTCCAAGAACCCACGGGAAAACGACGCGGAGCGCTCCGTCGACAAGGTCCGGCAGACTCTCGCCCGCTACGGGGCTGAGAAGGTCGCAGTCTTCGACCGCTGGCATCTCCAGTTCAGCGGTTGAGCCGGACGCCCGGAAACAACGCTCCCGAAAACTGATTTTCGATTTCCCCCAGGACAGCGAACTGATGGAACAGTGGCTATTGGAAAGCTTTGACTGGCTTCCCTCCGGGGGAATGTACTACGCCCTGGTCGCCGCTATCTCCTTTTTTGAATCGCTTGCCGTCATCGGCATCTTCTGTCCCGGCAGCGTCCTCATCGTCTTCGCCGGTTTTCTGGCCGCCAACGGCAAAGGTTCCTACACCCTCCTGGTGATGGTTTCGGCCGGCGGCGCCATCGCCGGCGACCTGCTCAGCTACGTGCTGGGCGCCCGCTTCGGCAGCGTGTTCACGAATCTGCAACTGATGCGCAAGCGTCGGGGCCTGCTGCGCAAATCACAGATCTTTTTTCTTGAGCACGGTGGCAAGAGCGTCTTTTTCGGCCGTTTTGTCGGCTTCCTGCGGCCGTTCATCCCCTTCGTCGCCGGCACCGCCCAGATGCGTCCCAGCGCTTTCTTTCTCTACGCGCTGGTCAGCGGCATCCTCTGGGGAATAGCCTACCCGGGCCTCGGCTATTTCTTCGGCGCCAGCTGGAAGCTGGTACAGCTCTGGACGGGTCGCTTCAGCCTCCTCCTGACGATCCTGCTGCTCCTGCTGATCCTCAACGGGCTGTTCTGGAAGAAGCTTGTTCCTCGGCTGGTTCCCTGGTTATCACGACGCTGGAATCGTGTACGGCTGACCTGGCAGACATGTCTCCAGAGCCCGGCTGTACTCGGCTTCGCCTGCCGTTATCCACGTTTATGGACCTTTCTGCGCGGCCGCTTCAGCCCGCAGCACGGATCGGGCCTCTACCTGACGATCGGCTTCACGGTCAGCCTCCTCTTTGCCCTGCTCTTTCTCTGGCTGGCCGCCGACATCCCTTTCCTGGGCCGGATCGACGGGCGCCTCTATGGCCTGCTCGCGGAAACGCGCCACCCGACGGTTACCACCCTCATGCTGGTCGTCACCTCCCTGGCCAACGGACCGGCGATCGCCATGTTCGCCGGCCTGGTCCTGCTCTGGCTGATCCTGGACAATCGGGACTTTTCAGCGCTGCTGCTGCTGATCGGCCTCGGCGGCGGCGAACTGCTGGTTTTCCTCCTGAAGTTCCTCATCGACCGGCCACGTCCCGTCCCCTTTCTGACCGGACTGCAGACCATGTCCGCCAGCCTGCCGAGCGGGCACGCCTTCACCGCGCTGGTGTTTTGCGGCCTGGTCATCTACTTTTTCCTCGGCACCGTCCGCAACTGGCAATCCCGACTGGTTCTCCTGCTGAGCGGCAGCCTGCTGGCCAGCCTGGTCGGGTTCAGCCGGATCTACCTCGGCGTCCACTGGCTCAGCGACGTGCTGTCCGGCTTCGCCCTGGCCGCCGTCTGGCTGACTTTCCTGATCACCGCTTCCGAACTGCGCCGTCGATATGGCGGTGAATTTCCCTGGCAGACCGGTTGGCACCCGGTCCGTTTCTCGCACGCCGTCCGCGTGGTCACAATCTTCCTTGCCGGCCTCGGCGTCCTGGTCTGGACCGTCAATTATGTGCTGGCCAATCTTGCCGGGATCCCCGGTATCTGATCGATAAAAAACTGCAATGGATTGCAATCAGGCGGCTTTTTCTATAGGATGCGCCGCACGTAATAGCGCCAAAGGATGGAATCGAGCATGAAGGTCTCTTTACCCGCGGAATGGGAGGCGCAGGACGGTGTCCTGCTCGCCTGGCCCCACGAAACCAGTGACTGGCACCCCGTCCTTGACCTGGTGGAGCCGGTCTTTATTGAAATCATCAAGCAGATCAGCCACTTCGAGCGGGTACTCGTCGTCGCTCCCGAAGTGGAGGCGACGCGGAGTAAACTCGCGGCGGCCGGGGTGGTGCTGGAGCGGGTCGCCATCTTCGCCATCCCTTCGAACGACACCTGGAGCCGCGACTTTGGCCCGCTCACCGTCTACGAAGACGGCGTGCCGGTCCTGCTCGATTTCGGCTTCAACGGCTGGGGCCTCAAGTTCGCCGCCGACCAGGACAACCAGATCACCGCCCGCCTGCAGGCTTCTGGCGCCTTCGGGCAACTGGAGCGACGCGTCCCGGGACTCATCCTCGAGGGGGGCAGCATCGAGAGCGATGGCGCCGGAACCCTCCTCACCACCGCCGAATGTCTGCTCGGTCCCAACCGCAATCCGCACCTTGGCCGGGAGGGGGTCGAGGCGGAACTCCGCCGCTGGCTCGGTGCCGAGCGCATTCTCTGGCTCGGAAACGGTTATCTGGCCGGCGACGACACCGATTCCCACATCGACACCCTTGCCCGCCTCTGCCCGAATGACACCATCACCTACGTCGCCTGCAACGACGAACAGGACGAGCATTACGGGGCGCTGCGGCGGATGGAGGCGGAGCTGCGCGCTTTCCGCACCCGGGACGGCCGGCCCTATCGCCTGATTCCCCTCCCCTGGCCGGGCGCCAAATTTGACGAGGAAGGGACGCGGCTGCCGGCCACTTACGCCAACTTCCTGGTTATCAACAACGCCGTGCTGGTGCCGACCTATCAGGACCCGAACGACGCCGCTGCCTTGGCTGCCGTCGGGCAGGCTTTTCCGGATCGTGCTATTATCGGGATCGACTGTTTACCGCTGATCCTGCAGCATGGGTCGCTGCACTGCGTCACCATGCAGCTGCCCAGGGGAGTGTTGGGTTAGGCACGAGGCACGAGGCAGGGAAAAACCTCGGGCCTCGGGCCTTGTACCTGACTTCAGGAGTTTTCACCATGAAAGAAAAACTGATCGTCGGCCTGGTGCAGCAGAGCTGCAGTGCCGACCGCGCTGCGAACATCGAAAAGAGCATAGCCGGCATCCGCCGGGCCGCCGCGCAGGG
>DASPGW010000106.1 GCA_035620395.1 Desulfuromonadales bacterium
GTCATCGTGCAGGGAAAAGCCTACGAGCCCTTCCTGGCGAAGCTGAGCGCGGCCGCCGGCCGGTTGCGCCTGGGGGACGGTTTGAAAAATACGACGGATGTCGGCCCCCTGGTCAATGAAAAGGGGCTGAACAAGGTGCTCAATTACATCCGAATCGGTCAGGAGGAGGGGGCCCACCTGCATACCGGCGGCGTCCGGGCGACGGAGAAAACCCTGGCCAGGGGGTTCTTCGTCGAGCCGACGGTCTTTTCCAGCGTGACGGCCGGGATGCGCATTGCCCAGGAGGAAATTTTCGGCCCGGTGGTGGCGGTCCTGAAGTGCAGCTCTTTCGAGGAGGGGGTGAAGCTGGTCAATAGCACCCGCTTCGGACTCTCCTCGGCGATCTACACCCGGAGCGTCAATCTGGCCGCCCGGGCCGAGCGGGAACTCGAAAGCGGCATCGTCTACATCAACGCCAGCACCATCGGTGCCGAGATCCAGCTCCCTTTCGGCGGGTTCAAACATTCCGGGTCCGGCCATCCCGAAGCCGGCGGCCGCATGGGCGCCCTCGATTTCTTCTCGCGCATCAAGACCGTCTACCGGGATTATAGCGGCCGGCTGCAAAAGGCGCAGATCGACGTGGAGTGACAGGCCGACCATGAGCGGAAAGCAGCACCGCAAGCGCATTGTCATCATGGGGGCCGGCGGCCGCGATTTTCATAACTTCAATCTCCTGTTCCGCGACAATGCGGCCAGTGAGGTGATCGCTTTCACCGCCGCGCAGATCCCCTTTCAGGAGGGACGCCGCTATCCTGCGGCTCTCGCCGGTCCGCTCTACCCGGAAGGGATCCCGGTGGTTGATGAAAAAGAGCTGGAGTCCCTGGTCCGCGACCGGCAGGTGGACGAGGTCATCTTCGCCTACAGCGACGTCTCCCATCAGGATCTGATGGGCGCCGCCTCCCGGGTTCTGGCTTTGGGGGCCGATTTCCGGCTGGTGGGGCCCGGCAAAACCATGCTGCAAGCCGCCGTACCGGTCATCTCCGTCTGCGCCGTCCGTACCGGTTGCGGCAAGAGTCCCGTCACCCGCTATCTCTGTCAGGAACTGCGCGCGGCAGGCCGACACCCGGTGGTGGTTCGGCATCCCATGGCCTATGGCCGGCTCGATATTCGCGAGGTGGAATCGTTCCGGACCGTGGAGGATATCGATCGCTACCAGTGTACTCTCGAGGAGCGCGAGGAGTATGAGCCATTGATCAGCGCCGGTATACCGCTCTTTGCGGGGGTCGATTACCGGAAGATTCTGCATGCGGCCGAGGGGGCGGGAGACGTTCTGTTCTGGGACGGAGGCAATAACGATTTCTCCTTTTTCCGCCCCGATCTTGAAATCGTGCTGGTCGACCCTTTTCGGGCGGGCGACGAGATCAGTCATTACCCGGGGCTGGTGAATCTGCTGCGCGCCGACGTCGTGGTCGTGGCCAAGGCCGATGCCGCTCCGACTGATGGCCTGGAGGAGGTGAGGCGCAACGTTGCGGTCTGGAACCCGGACGCCGCGGTGGCTTACGGTCGGCTCGAGGTCGCCGTCACCACACCGGAGGCGATTGCGGGCAAGCGGGTTGTGGCCGTCGAGGATGGGCCGACCCTGACCCACGGCGGGATGTCTTTTGGCGCTGCCGTGGTGGCGGCCCACCGGTATGGCGCCGAAGCCATCGCCGATCCCCGTCCCTGGGCTGTCGGCAGCCTGGCCGAGGTTTACCGGCAGTTCCCGCATCTTGAGCAGGTGGTCCCGGCGATGGGCTACAGCGAGCGCCAACTCGCCGACCTCCAGGCCACCCTGGAGGCGGTCCCCTCTGATCTCATCCTCAGCGCGACCCCGGTCGACCTGAAGAGAATCCTGAAGCTCTCCCGTCCGCTGGTCCAGGTCCACTACCATTACCGGGAAATGCACGGCAATCCCCTGGCCCGGATGGTCCGGGGGGTGCTGGGCATAAAGGAGACCCGTCATGCGCCGTAAGCCACCCATCGCCGTGGTCGCGCTCGGCGGCAACGCTCTCATCCGACAGGGCGAAAAGGGCGAAGTCGAAGAACAATTGCGGCATATCCGTGAATCGGTTCTTCATCTCCCCCTGTTGCTGGCAAAGGGGTATGCCCTGGTCATCACCCATGGCAACGGGCCGGTTGTCGGCCAACTGCTTCTGCAGAACGAGGCGGCCAGGGAGACGGTGCCGAGCATGCCCCTCGACGTCTGTGATGCCGATTCGGAAGGGAGCATCGGCTATCTTACCCAGCAGACCCTGGTCAACGTGCTGCGGGGGCAGCACGGAAAGCGGCCGGTGGTGAGTCTCATCACGCAGGTCGTGGTCGACCCGGCCGATCCCGCCTTTACCCGGCCGACCAAGCCGGTCGGCCCGTTTTATACCGAGGCTGAAGCCGAGCGGCAGCGCCGGACGAAGGGGTGGACCGTCGTTGCCGATGCCGGCCGCGGTTTTCGCCGGGTGGTACCGTCGCCACGCCCTCTGCAGGTGGTAGAAGAGGAGCCCATCCGCATCCTCCTCGAACACGGCGTCGTCGTCATTGCCGCCGGCGGCGGCGGGGTTCCCGTCCGGCAGGCGGACACGGGAGAGCTGCTGGGGGTCGAAGCGGTCATCGACAAGGATCGCGCATCGGCCCTGCTGGCCAATGGCCTCGGTGCGCGCCTGCTGGTCATTCTGACGGCTGTCGATTTTGTCTACCGCAGCTTTGGCAGGCCGGATCAGGAGCCGCTGCCGCGAATGGACGTCACCATGGCCCGCCGTCTGCTCGCGGAGGGGGAGTTCGCGCCGGGCAGCATGGGCCCCAAAATCGAGGCAGCCATTGAATTCCTGGAAGGTGGCGGAGAGGAAGTCCTCATCACCTTGCCTGAAAACCTTGCCGATGCTCTTGACGGAAAAACCGGTACTCGCATCGTAGCGTAGGATGTCGCCATCTTCGCCTAGTTGACCTTTTTTCCGGAATCAGGTATCGGGATAATCCCGAAACCCGAATTCCCCAATCACGAGTTCTCACATGCCCAAAAAAAACGAACTTTTCGACATCGTCGACGAGCAGGACCGGGTCATCGGCCAGGCACCCCGCTCCGAATGCCACGGCAACCCCGCCCTGGTCCATCGGGTGGCACATGTGCTGGTTTTCGACCGCAGCGATCGGCTGCTCCTGCAGAAGCGCTCCATGACCAAGGACATCCAGCCCGGCCGCTGGGATACCAGCGTCGGCGGCCACCTCGATCCCGGCGAAAGCTACCTCGAGGCCGCCTGCCGGGAGATGCGCGAGGAGCTGGGCATCGAGGGCCTCCCGCTTACCTGGCTTTATTTCTCAAAAATCAGGAACGAAATCGAGTCGGAAAACGTTTCCACCTATCTCGCCCGTTACGAAGGCGAGGTATGTTTTGCGGCGGAAGAAATCGACGAAGTCCGGTTCTGGAGCGCTGAAGAAATCGACGCCGCTTTGGGGACGGGAGTGTTTACGCCCAACTTCGAAGAGGAATGGGCTTTGTGGCGCAACTGGAACCGGCGCTACCCGGTCATGTCGGAGAGGCCAATCGCCCTGTGTGCGGGAGATACCTTTCCCGACCTGGTGAGGGATCTGGAAGGTGGAGACAAGTAGGAGGGATCTCGATTGGGGGTTGAGGTGCTGTCCCTGAACCAGGGACCTTGGACTCGGGACTTTGAACTTTGGACCGCCTTTATTCGTCTAACGGCAGGGTGAAGGAAAATCGGCTGCCGCCCTCGGGGGTGAGGGGGCTTTCCACCCAGATCTCGCCGCCGTGCAGCAGGACGATCTCTTTGCAGATGGCCAGGCCGAGACCTGTCCCTTTGCCGAAGGTCCTGGCTGCCGGCAACTGCTGGTAGCGGGCGAACAGCTTCTGCTGCTGGTCGGCCGGGATGCCCGGGCCGGTATCGGTGACGCTGACTTGCAGGTATTTTGTCTGGCTCGGCTCACGCCCGGAGGCGGAGAGGTGAGTGCTGACGGTGATTGTCCCCCCCGTTGGCGTAAATTTAAAGGCGTTGGTCAACAGATTGGCCATGACCCTGTTGAGCTGCTTGCCATCCGCCAGAACCCAGGGGCTGTCCTCGGGGATGTCGAGGCGGACCTGCAGGCCCTTCTCCGTGGACAGCGCCGAAAGGTCGGCGCAGACTCTGGCTGCCAGGGCTCGAATCGGTAAAGGCGCCGGATAGATCTGCATCTTGCCCGCCTCGAGCTTGGAAAGGTCGAGTACGTCCTCGATCAGCGTGAGCAGTCGGTCGCAGCCCCCCTGGATGTTTTGCAGGGCGGACGACTGCTCTTGGTTGACGGTGCCGAGAACTCCTTCGGCCAGCACGTCGGTAAATCCCCGGATGCTGGTCAGCGGGGAGCGCATGTCGTGCACCAGCATGGAGACGAAATCGCCCTTGACCTCTTCAATCTCCTTGAATTTCTTGAGATAGCGCGCCACGATCAGGAAACGC
>DASPGW010000107.1 GCA_035620395.1 Desulfuromonadales bacterium
GCTTTTCAAAGTCGATGTTCTGCACCCGCAGTCGCAAGCATTCCATCAGGCGCAGGCCGGCTCCGTACAGGAGGCTGGCCATCAACCAGCGGTCGCCATGAAGATGCGCCAGCAGGGCCTTGACTTCCGCCTTGGTCAAAATCCCCCTCCTCCTGATGCAACACCTGCCAGCAACCCCATACGACAAACGCCGCCGGTCAGCCTGGTGCTGACGCGGCGGCGTCGATACTCACAATTATTGCGGCCCTGCCCCCATCGCCTCCCCCTTATGCCTCAGAGCGCGAATCCCTTACGCCACCTTTTTTACCCTGTGCCGGCTTTAATTGTCAATCGCTTATCTCCTGCGGCAAGGCTCAGCCCTCTCTCATGCCTTTTGCCTAAAGCACCACCAGCTCCTCGCTGGTATACGTCAGGTGCTTGAGTCCGTCCGGCGCCACCCAGAAGGTGTTCTCGACGCCGACGGCGCCGAGGCCGGGATAGACCGCCTTCGGCTCGAAGGCGAAGGTCATGAACTCTTCGAGCAGCTGGTCCTTGAAGCCGCGGGCGATGAAGGGGTACTCGTCGATTTCGATGCCGATGCCGTGGCCGATGAAGGAGACCTGGGCGCCGGCGCTGCCCATGAAGTGGTCCTTGTAGCCGAGCTCGCAGGCCAGGGCGTGGCACTGCTCGTAGAGGTCCCCCCAGGCGACGCCGGGACGGGCGATCTCCTTGAGCTTCTGCTCGATCCTGACCATGTCGTCGTAGGCCCGGCGCAGCTCGTCGGGCAGGCCGCCGATGCAGAAGACGCGGGTCTGGTCGACCAGGTAGCCGTCGAAGGCGCCGGTGAAGTCGACGATGATCGGTTCGTTCTCCTTGATCCGCTTGTAGCTCGCCCCCTGGCCGATGGAGGGGTTGACGCCGATGCCGCCCAGCGGCGTGTCGTTGAAGGCCGGGGCGGCGCTGTCGGCGCCGGAGAAGACATGGCCGTAGAAGAGCTCGGAGTTGAAGCCGCGCATGCGGGTCAGCCCCTGGTGGCCGGCCTTGCGGGCGGCGAACTCGAGTTCGGCGGCCAGCTCGAAGTCGGTCATGCCGGCCCGGATCACCTCGCGGGCCCGCTGGCAGACGCGGTCGACCTGCAGGGCGGCATCCTTCATGATCTCGATCTCGTACTTGCTCTTCACCGCCCGCACGCTGCGGATCAGCGGCGAGGCGTCGACCATCTCGCAGTCGCCGAAGGGGGCGCGGAAGCGGTTGTAGACGGCCACCGGCAGCACGTCGAGCTCCATCCCCGCCCGCTTCGGCAAGGCGTAGCCGTAGTCGGCGAGGATGCCGGTGATCTCCTTCGGGCTCTTGAACGGCACGATCTCCTTGAGGCCGCACTCCATGCGCGCCCGCAGGTATTCCTTGCGCACCATGTAGACCGGCTCGCCGGCGGCGGGGATGTAGAGCAGCCCCTGCTGGATGGAGCCGGTGAAATAGAAGAGGTCGGCGCTCTGCGCGACGAGCACGGCGTCGAGCCCCTCCTTCTGCATCAGGGACTGGAGCTTCTGGAAGCGGGCGATCAGTTCGCTGGCGGGGGTGATGCGCATGGTTTACTCCTGGGAAGTGGTTCGATCATCATTGGTCCCATACGTCCTATGGGTCCCATAGGACGTATGGGACTTATGGGACCTATAGCAGACAACCGGCATCAGGCCGTCTCGATCCCGGCCGCTTCTTCGAGCTGCAGCTCGCGGATCGCCATCTCGCGCAGCTTGAACTTCTGGATCTTGCCGCTGGCGGTCATCGGATACTCGTCGACGAACTTGACGTAAAAGGGAATCTTGTAGTTGGCGATGCGCCCCTTGCAGAAATCGCGGATCTCCTCCTCGCTGCAGGCCACCCCCTCCTTGAGCTTGACCGCCGCCATCACCTGCTCGCCGTACTTGCGGTCGGGCACCCCGTAGACCTGCACGTCGGCGACCTTGGGATGGCCGTAGAGGAACTCCTCGATCTCGCGGGGATAGATGTTCTCGCCGCCGCGGATGATCATGTTCTTGATGCGGCCGGTGATCTTGCAGTAGCCGTGCTCGTCCATCACCGCCAGATCGCCGGTGTGCAGCCAGCCATCCGGGTCGATGGCCCGCGCCGTCTCCTCCGGCATCTTGTAGTACCCTTTCATCACCAGGTAGCCCCGGGTGCAGAGTTCCCCCTGCTTGCCGGGCGGCAGCGCGGCGCCGGTCTCGATGTCGACGATCTTCACCTCGACGTCGGGCAGGGCGCGGCCGACGGTGGCCACCCGCAGCTCGATGGGGTCGTCGGTGCGGGTCTGGGTGATGACCGGCGACGACTCGGTCTGACCGTAGGCGATGGTGATCTCCGAGCAGTTCATGTCGCGGATGACCCGTTTCATCACCTCGATGGGGCAGGGAGAGCCGGCCATGATGCCGGTGCGCAGACTGGAGAGATCGTACTTGCGGAAGGCCGGGTGTTCGAGCTCGGCGATGAACATGGTCGGCACGCCGTGCACGGCGGTACATTTTTCGGCCTCGATGGTCTTCAATACCTGCTCGGGATTGAAGGTCTCCACCGGCACCATGGTCGAGCCGTGCGTGACGCAGGCGAGCACCGCGAGGACGCAGCCGAAGCAGTGGAAGAAGGGGACGGGGATGCAGAGCCGGTCCTTTTCGGTGAAGCGCATGCACTCGCCGATGTTGAAGCCGTTGTTGACCAGGTTGTGGTGGGTGAGCATGACCCCCTTGGGGAAACCGGTGGTCCCCGAGGTGTACTGCATGTTGATCACCTCGTGCTCGGCGAGCGACGCCTTGACCGCGTCCAGTTCGCCGTCGCTGACGCCCTCGCCCAGCTTTTCCAGTTCGGCGTAGGCGAGCATGCCGGCCGGCGCCTGCCCGCCGAGGAAGATCACGTGCTTCAGGCAGGGGAGGCTGTCGCTGCCCAGACCGCCCGGCGCCACGTTCCGGAGTTCCGGCACCACCGAGTAGAGAGTCTCGACATAGTCGGTGTCCTTGAACCCCTGCACCAGAAAGAGCGTG
Organism: Desulfuromonadales bacterium; assembly: GCA_035620395.1. Lineage (NCBI taxonomy): Bacteria > Pseudomonadati > Thermodesulfobacteriota > Desulfuromonadia > Desulfuromonadales > Desulfuromonadales bacterium. The sequence goes on from DASPGW010000107.1 coordinate 3,012, forward strand.
GTGGCGTCCGACTGCCGGAGGATATATTCGAGTTCGGCCGATTTGTAGCTGGTGTTGATGGTCACCAGCACGGCACCCATCCGGGCGGTGGCGAACTGCAGCACCACCCATTCGGGGACGTTGGTGGCCCAGATGGCCAGGTGGTCGCCCTTCCTTATCCCCAGCTTCAACAGCCCCTTGGCCACGCGGTCGCACAAGCGGTCGAACTCCCGGTAGCTGTAGCGCAGGCCACGGTCGGGGTAGACCAGGGCGTCGTTGTCGGGAAAGCGGCGGGCGATCGTTTCGAGCAGTCCGCCCACGGTGTAGTGCAGTGTCTCGGCCATACGTCGAATCCTCCGGGGATCAATTCGCCAGCACCTGCGTGGCTGCACAAGCTACCAGCGTCAAAATATAACTATCCGTATTTAAATGAATTTTTGAATATCACGCCCTCCCCGTTCCAGTCAATTCAAAAAACGCGGCGCCGGCCCGGCCGAGACGGCCCGGGCGGAGGGAGGGAACATCATAGCCCGATTGCGGCTGGATGGGAAATAGGCAGTTGCTGCGGTCATGATTTTTTTCTAGGCAGAAAGCTAAACCCCCTGTCCCCATCCGGCCCGCCTCCCGTTCCCACACCCTTGTCCACAGCGCTATCCACAAAAGGTGTGGATGCCGGTGCAGCAACAAAACAACGAGGGGCATGCCGCAATACGGCATGCCCCTCTGGTCTGCACGGCGGCGACGGGCGCAGCCGTCACCCTTCCTCGTCGTACTGACAGTCGAGATCCTCGTCGGCGAGCAGCCCGGAACAGTCGGGACAGACCGCCTCGCCGGTGTCCTCGGTCACCAGCAATTCCTCTGCCTCGTAAAGCAGCGCGCAGCGGGCGCAGCGTTTGTCGGTCATGGGCACCTCCTTTTTCCCCTCTGCGTTAATTCTAGCGAACCGCCGGCAGATTTCCAGCGATTCGGCTCCCCACCTGTCAGCAGGGCATTTCCGCATTCCGGCGGGAATAGTACCACCAGGTCATGGCGATGCAGGTGAGATAGAAGCCGACGAAGCCGTAGAGTGCCGCTTCCGGGCCGCCGGTCAGGGTGATGGAAGTCCCGTAGCTCTTGGGGATGAAGAACCCTCCGTAGGCGGCCATGGCGGAGCTGAAGCCGAGGACGGCGGCGGCCTCCTTATTGGCGTCCTTGACCGCCTGTTCCTGCTCCTGCAGCCCCGGCCCGGCCGCGGCCCGCTGCCGTTCGGTCAGGAAGATCACCGGCACCATGCGGAAGGTCGAGCCGTTGCCGATCCCCGTCGTGACGAAAAGGACCATGAACATGGCGAGGAAGCCCCAGAAATTGCCGCCGGCGCCCCCGGCCGGGAGGAAATAGAGCACCCCGAAAACGGCAGCGGCCATGGCGATGAAGTTCCAGAACGTCACCCGCGCCCCGCCGAGCTTGTCCGCCAGCCAGCCGCCGACGGGCCGGATCAGGGCGCCGACCAGCGGCCCGAGGAAGGCGTAGCGGGTCGGATCGATGGCCGGGAACTGGGTCTTGATCAGCATCGGGAAACCGGCGGCGTAGCCGATGAAGGAGCCGAAGGTGCCGAGGTAGAGCCAGCACATCAGCCAGTTGTGCTTGCGCCGGAAGATGACCGCCTGGTCGCGAAAAGAGGCCTTGGCGGTAGCCAGATCGTTCATGCCGAACCAGGCGGCCAAAGAGGCGGCGATGATGAAGGGTACCCAGATGAACCCGGCATTCTGCAGCCAGAGCTGCTTCGTCACGTCTCCCTTGACCCAGGTCTGCGACTCCCCTCCCAGCGCCCCGAAGACCCCGGCGGTGATCACCAGCGGCACGACGAACTGAACCACGGAAACGCCCAGATTCCCCAACCCGGCGTTCATGCCGAGGGCGGTACCCTTCTGCGCCTTGGGAAAGAAGAAACTGATGTTGGCCATACTCGAAGCGAAATTGCCGCCGCCGAAACCGCACAGCAGCGCCAGCACCAGCATGACCGCGTAGGGCGTGGCGGTGCTCTGCACGGCGAAACCGATCCCTAACGCCGGCAGCAGCAGGGAAGCGGTTTTGATGGCGGTCCAGCGCCGGCCGCCGAAAATCGGCACCAGGAACGCGTAGAAGATGCGCAGCGTCGCTCCGGAGAGGCCCGGCAGGGCAGCGAGCCAGAAGAGCTGGTTGGGGCTGTAGGTGAAGCCGAGATTGGGGAGGTTGACCACCACGACGCTCCAGACCATCCAGACCGCAAAAGCCAGCAGCAGGTTGGGAATGGAAATCCAGAGATTGCGCATGGCGATGCTCCGGCCCCGCTCCTCCCAAAAGACCGGGTCCTCGGGGTTCCAGACGGTCAGAAGGTAGGTGGATGGCGCGGCGGTCCTGATTTTGGGCTGAACGTCTTTGTTCATAGCGGCCTCCAATGCCGAGTTGTTCACTTCGGAAAAGGTTTTATCCCGTGTTTCGCCTGCTCTTCAGGACGGGTGGTGCAAGGGTGGCGGCTGCACCCCTGGGACCGCACTTTCGGGCAGCCCGACGTCGGCTCCTGAAACTTTCTCTGCTGCGGCGGCCGCCTCGGCCTCCTTGCCGGTCGAGGCGATCAGCCTGAGCGTCTTCACGCCGCGCACTTCGGTGGTGTACATCCAGATCAGGGACCAGCAGGTCGTGGCGAAGAGGAGCATGAAAATGCTGCTGTTGATCCCGGTGAAGTCGACGAGCATGCCGAAAAGGATGGGGAAGAGGAACCCGCCGAGACCGCCGATCAGGCCGACGATGCCCGAAATGACGCCGATGTTGTGCGGATATTCATCGCCGATGTACTTGAAGACCGACGCCTTGCCGAACCCCCAGGCGATGCCGACGATGAAGAGAAGCGCCGTGAAGAGCCAGACATTGAGACCCAGGTCGAGAGTCAGTTCGCCCCGGATCGTCTTGATGATGACCTGGTGCCGGGGATAGGAGAGCAGAAACAGGGCCAGACAGGAGGTCCACATGACCCACCAGGTGACGGTATGGGCGCCGAGCTTGTCCGACACCCAGCCCCCCAGCGCCCGGATCACCCCGGAAGGGAGCACGAAGATGGCGGCGATCAGAGCGGCGGTCCGGATGCCGAAGCCGTATTCGCTGATGTAGTATTTGGTCATCCAGAGGGACAGGGCGACATAGCCGCCGAAGACGATGGAATAGTACTGGCAGTATTTCCAGACCCGCACGTCCCTGAGGGCGGCGAGCTGGTCGCGAAAGGTGACATGCTCGCCCACCCTGTGGTGCGGCTCGGAATAGGTGAAGAGCCAGAACAGGACGACCATCACGGCCATGGCCGCGGCGTAGACCTTGGGGACCGCCTGCCAGCCGTAGGCCACCACCAGGCTGGGCGCGACGAACTTGGTGACCGCCGCCCCGGCGTTGCCGGCGCCGAAAATCCCCATGGCGAAGCCTTTGCGCTCCTTGCTGAACCAGCGGCCGGTGTAGGCGATGCCGACGGAAAAGGCGCCCCCGGCAACCCCGACGAACAGGCCGAGGAGCAGAAACTGCCAGTAGCGGGTGGCCATGCTGATCATCCAGATGGGGATGATGGTCGAGAGCATCAGCACGGCAAAGACGATGCGGCCGCCGAATTTATCGGTCCACATGCCGAGCGGCAGCCGGATCAGCGACCCGGTGAGGATGGGCGTCGCCGCCAGCAGACCGAACTGGGTATCGGTCAGTTGCAGACCGGTCTTGATCGGAATGCCGATGATGGAGAACATCACCCACACCGCGAAACAGACGGTGAAGGCCGTGGTGTTCATGGTCAGGACGGAGAGCTGTTTCTGCTTGTAGGTCGCCATGGTTTGCCTCCTGTTTCGGTTGGGCTTCCATAGGTCCCATGGGTCTCATAGGACTTATGGGACCTATTTGGTGATCTGTCGCCGGTTCCAGATCACCACCTGGTAGGGACGCGCCAGGTAGGACAGGGGCACACTGACCACATGCACCAGCCGGGAGAACGGAAAGATGGCCACCAGGAAAAAGGCGTTGACCGCATGCACCTTGACCACGGCCGGCAATACCGCCAGGTACTGCACCTGGGGGTCGAGCTTCACCAGCGACCAGAGCCAGGGGGTGGCGGTGTGCAGGTACCAGACGCCGCCCCAGCGCAGGGTGAAGGCGATATAGACGCCCGTCGCCACCTGAACCAGCAGGGCGGCGAGCAGGACCCAGTCGACCACCGAAGTGACGGCGGCCACCCGGTCGTTGGTTGCCCGGCGCAGGATCAGCAGGGCCACGGCGACGACGGTGGCTATTCCCAACGCCATGCCGCTCACTTCCAGCAGGTAGAGCCGCAGCGGCCGCCCCAGCACCATCCCCCAACCTTCCGGGAAGAGAAAGGCCAGCAGATGGGCGAGCAGGATGAGCAGGATGGCGTAGTGCCAGGGAACCGAGCCCCAGAAGAGCACCCGGCTCTCCAGGAACTGCGAGGACTGGGACGACCAGGAGTAGCGGTCGATGCAGTAGCGGTAGAAACCGACCGCCACCGCCAGCGCCACCGCCACGTACGGGAAGATGCCAAACAGAATGAGATCGGTCATGGTTCCAACTCCTTTTCTCGGCCGCCGGCATGCGCCGCAACCGCCGTCGCGAATTCCCCGGAAAGAAAACTCTGCAGGGCGCGGAGGACATCCCCGTAGGGATGCTCCCCATCCTCGATCCCCTGGATGATTTTGACCAGCGCCGGCCGCAGGCCGTCGTTCATCAGCTCGGCACGGGCCGTCACATCCTGAGCCTTCGCCAGAAACCGCAGCACCTCGCTCAGGTGATCGACCAGCTCAGCGCCGGGGATGTAGCCATGCCTGCGGTAGCACTCCTGGAGCTTGACCAGAAACAGGGTGCGCTGCTTGCTCTCGCCGAAGAGCTGATAGCCGACGTAGGGATGGCAAACCGGCTGCAAGTCGAAGGTGGCGGTGTAGATCTCTTCGACCCGCGCCGCGGCCTGCGCCTCGATGAAAGCGCAGAACCGCTCCAGTTCGGCCGCCGCCGGCCGGTGGTATTCGGCGAGCAGGCGCTGGCAGGTCCGGGCCGCGCCGCCCATCTCCCCGTGCGGATAGCTGAGCAGCGCGGCGAAGTGCCGGCAGAGTTCCTGATGGGTGGCCAGTGCGGCGCTCATTACCAGCGCCTCTTCGGCGGACGCAGGTTGCCAAAGCCCATCCCCTGCTTGTAGGCCTCGGGCTCCATGCCCGTTTCGATCGCCTGCTCCCGCAGCATCGGCGGCACCACGATACGCTCCTTGATTCGGGTCTTGGCGGTCATGCGGAAAATCGCCTCGACCGCCGCGGCATTCACGCCGGCCAGCTCGCAGGCTTTTTCCACCTCGCCGGCCGGCAGGTCGCCGACGCTTACCTGCCGACGCTTCAGCCGCACCGCGATCAGCTTGCGGTAGACCGCCTTGACCTCCTCCGCGTTGCCGCCGGCGAACATCCCGGCCAGGTACTGTATCGGCAGGCGCGCCTGCTCCAGGCT